>JAEDGL010000092.1 GCA_016297535.1 Clostridia bacterium
TTGCCTCCTTTATTGGTTGGGGACGAATCACTGGCGGAATCCTTCCCCAATGCTCATCCTTCCTCTAACCAATTCATTATAAATGTTTTTGATGGATTTTTCAAGATGTATTTTCATTGTTTTGGCATATTTGGGGGAGATTTTGCATAGGAATGACCATAAAAGGCAGCCCGAAAAGCTTCGGACTGCCTCATAGTGTTCAGATGACGTCTTCGCAGGAAAGCGTTTCCTTGGTAAAGTCAAAGTCATCATAGGAAAAGCCGCGATCGGCGGACTCCATTTCGCCGGACTGGTTATCGTAGGGGTCGGCGCGCCATTGCTGCTTGTCAATGGTAAAGGGAGCCTGGAATGCGCGATTGGCCACCATGCGGTAGGGATCCAGATTGCCAAAGTAGAACAGGCGCTCGTCCTCGGCGTTGCGGCGCACGGCGCTGCCGCCGAAGGAGGGATCGGCATACAGCCAGCCGTGAGGCGCTACATAAAAGCGCGCCCAGTCGTGGCTGCCGCAGCTGTTGGGCTCGGCGCACAGACCGCTTTGCCACTGGGCAGGAATTCCTGCGCAACGGCACAGGGTGATAAACAAAAGCGCAAGCACGCCGCAATCGCCCGTAAAGTTGCGGGCACAGCCCTCGGAGATATTCTCCAGCACAAAGTACTCCGGCTGAAAGCTGTACTTGGTGTTGAGGGTGATAAAGTCATAGAAGCGGCGCGCCTTTTCCATGGGGTCGGTCACCCCTTCGGTAAGGGCTTCCACCAGCTCGCGGATGTAGGGGGTAAAGGTGATATGGGGCGCCTGCTCCTCCGTGCAGAAGGTCGGCTGCCCACCCTGGCCGGTCATCACAGAAAGATCGCGGTACACAGCCTTGTGGGTATAGCTGTAAACCACCTCAAAGGTTTGATTTTCGGTTACGGGCCCTTCCCAGCAGACGGTGCGCTGCAGGGCATCGGAGGGGGCGACAACGCCGTTTTCCGGCCAGAGCTTTTCCACCCGAATGTCGCTTTGCTGCTCGCAATCGGCCGCTACAGGAAGGTGCACGCGCAAAAACATGCCGGGGGTAAAATGCTCATCCCTGAGGCGGATGGTTTGACGGATACGGATGCGCTTTGTCAGGCTGCCCTGCTCCTTCATGGTATGAATGGCTTCGGAAATCAGGCCCTTTCCCGTAGCCTTTTCCCGCTTTGCCTTGCCTGCGCGAATCGCGATCTCCTGCTCTGTTTTCAGAAGGGTTTCGTAAAAACGGTGGAAATAGTGAACCTCTCCGTTGATGTAGATCCAGTAAATCCGGCCGTTATCCACCAGGGTATCAAATTCTTCCTCGGTGAAATCGGGAATGTCCGCACGGATCATGGCCAATGCATCCGCCCGGGTAAGGGGATACTCGCCGGGCAGGCGCAGCATGATTTCGCGCTGGGCAATCAGGCAGCAGCGCAGCGCCTTGGGAAGCCGTTCGTTTTGAAGGCGCAAATCAATCAGACGGATGGCCTCGGCAAAGTTGCCGTGCGCCTTGTGCTGCAGGATATCCTGCGGGAGGCCAACATTGAGGTAGCGGAGCGTTTCGTTGATGTTCATCAAAATATCCTCACAGTTCAATCAAAATAGGAGATGCTTTCAGGTTGACTGGATCCAGTAGCGGCCCACCATTACATGATGCTTTGGCGACATGACCGCATTTTCAAATACGCCGCCGTTGGCCAGAATGGCTTTTACGCTTCCCGTGTTCTCGTCCCCGGCCGTCAGCAGCACCCGTTGCAGGCCCAGGGCCTTGCAATGGGGCAGAGCATCGCGCAGCATGCGCGTAGCGTAGCCATTTCTACGCTCGGAGGGACAAACAGAATAGCCAACATGCCCGCCCCATGTGCCGATGGGCCCGGTGGGACGATGCCGTATATTGATCATCCCTACGATTTTCTGATCCTCCTGACGAACGTACAGATACTGAGAAAAGGAGGTTTTGCCTTCCGGCACCTGATCCTGATGTTCGTACAATGCCACGTGCCTGAGCCACGCGTCGGGATCTTCGATTTCCATCAACCCGCCCGAGCCGTGCAGCCAGTCAAGACAGCCGGAAAATTCGTTTCTGCATGCGGCTATCTGCGGCAGATACGCCCTGGAGGGTTTGAGCAGGAGCAGAGTTTCCATTTTGCGTCCTCCGTTTCCGCTTTTGACAAAATCATACCATACACCTCTTCAAAGCACAAGAGCCTGTTGCAGCAAACCGCAACAGGCTGTGGAAAGAGAAGCTTATTTGATTTTGTTACTGCAGTGCAACATAGTTCTCAGGCACGCTTACGCCAAGCGCCGCGCAGATGTCGGCATTGTACTGGGGCGTAAAGTTTTCGGCATAGGCGATGGGCATGGTGGAGATATCGGCCTCACCCTTGAGGATCTTCGCGGCCATCTTGCCGGTAGTTACGCCCAGATCATAGTAGCTGATGGACAGGGTGGCTACGCCGCAGCCCCTGCAGATGCCCGCTTCACCCGCGATAACGGGAACGCCGGCGGGCTGGCAGATGTTGTCCACAATGCCGGTATTGGCGGCAACGGTGTTATCGGTAGGCACATAGATCACATCGCTGGCGTCGCAGGCAATTTGGGTTACGGCAGCAACATCGTTGGAATCGGAGAAGGGATACAGGGTTGCGGTTACGCCCTTGCTTTCCAGCAGCGCCTTGACGGTATCCACCTGATACTGGCTGTTGGCCTCGGCGGCGCAGTAGATCAGGCCGACATTTTTGGCATCGGGGAACAGGGTCAGAAGCATATCGGCCTGCTGATCCAGGGGCGCAAGGTCGCTGGTGCCGGATACATTGCCGCCCACCGTACCGGTGAAACCATCAATATCCAGCGCAACGCCGTATTCGGTTACAGAGGTGCCCAGAATGGGAATATCCGCAGTCGCAGCGGCGGCAGCCTGCAGAGACGGCGTGGCGTTGGCCATGATCAGATCCACTTCGCTGGATACAAAGGCATTGGCCATGGTGGCGCAGGTGTTTGAATCGCCTGCTGCATCCTGAACATCAATCTTTACCACGCCTTCGCCCATTTCGGCGTTAAGCGCATCGATAAAGCCCTGGGTAGCGGCGTCAAGCGCCTCGTGCTTGACCAGCTGAATTACGCCTACCGTATATTGCGCTTCGCCCAGCGCGGCGGTACAGGTGAGAAGCAGGACGGCGGCCAACATAACGGATACGAGTTTCTTCATATGGGATACCTCCTTAAAATGAATTTGCTTTTATACACAGGCGGGACAAGCCCGGGTGGTATCGTCAATGGGATGAGGGGATCAGCTCAAAAGCATGCGGTCGTTAACGATGGAGTCGCCAGCGGCCTTCTCAAACAGCTGCATCAGGTCTTCCACGGTCAGGCGTTTCTTTTCCTCGCCGGATACATCCACCGCAACGTGGCCTTCATACATCATGATCAGCCGGTTGCCATAGGCGATGGCGTCGCGCATGTTGTGGGTAATCATCAGGGTGGTCAGGTGATCGCGCTCTACAATGCGCTGGGTGGTATCCAGCACCTTGGCTGCGGTTTTGGGATCAAGGGCGGCGGTGTGCTCGTCCAGCAGCAGCAGCTTGGGCTTTTGCAGCGTGGCCATCAGCAGCGTAAGAGCCTGACGCTGGCCGCCCGAAAGCAGTCCCACCCTGGTGTTCATCCGCTCCTCCAGCCCAAGGCCCAGGGTTTGAAGCATCGCCTTGTAGTTTTCTCGTTCGGCGGCGTTGATGCCCCTGCGAAGCGTGCGGGTCCTGCCGCGGCGGTAGGCCAGCGCAAGGTTTTCTTCAATCTGCATGGTGGCGGCGGTGCCCAGCATTGGGTCCTGGAATACGCGGCCAATGAATTTGGCGCGCTTGTACTCGGAAAGATGCGTTACATCCACCCCGTCGATCAAAATCTGTCCTTCATCCACAAACCAGGTGCCGGCGATGGCGTTGAGCAGGGTGGACTTTCCCGCGCCGTTTCCGCCGATTACGGTAACAAAGTCGCCGTCCTGCAGGGTAAGGGATACGTTGTCAAGAGCCGTCTTTTCATTAACGGTGCCGGGATGAAAGGTTTTGGAAATGCTTCTGATTTCAAGCATGGGTCGTCACTCCCTTTCTGACGGGCTTTGCGAAATATTTTCCCTTCCAGTAGGGAACCGCCAGGAAAATGCCAACGATGATGGCGGAAAGCAGCTTGAGGTAGTTGGAGTTGATGCCGCTGAGGCTGACAACCGCCTGAATCACAACATAATAGATGATAGCGCCCAGGGATACGGAGAGCAGCTTGAGCGCAAAATTGCGAAACAGCCTGCCGAAAATGACCTCGCCGATGATGACGGCAGCCAGACCGATCACGATGGCGCCGCGGCCCATGTTGATATCGGCAAAGCTCTGGTACTGGGCCATCAGCGCGCCGGAGAGCGCTACCAGGCCGTTGGCCAGCATCAGCCCAAGCACGATGCTTTGGCTGGTGTTAATGCCCTGCGCGCGGGCCATGCAGGGGTTGGAGCCTGTAGCGCGCAGCGAGGAGCCAAGCTCCGTGCCAAAAAACCAGTACAGCACGCCAATCAGCAACAGGGTAAGAACCCCCACCACAAAGATGGGATGCTGTGTAATGGGACGAACGCCCTTGTTATAATCCTGCAGGTAGCGAAGGCTGACCAGCAGCCGGTACTTGTTTACGTTGAGCGACTGGTTGGCCTTCATCCCCATAATGGCCAGGTTGATCGACCACAGCCCCAGCTGGGTCAGAATGCCGGAAAGAATGGCCGGAATGCCGCAGACTGTGTGCAGGAGGCCGGTCACCATGCCGGTGAGCATGCCTACCACAAGCGCGGCCAGGAGGGAAAGCCAGATGCTGTGCCCGTTGATAATCATCATAACGCCGATGGCACCGCCGGTGCAGAAGGATCCGTCCACCGTCAGATCCGATATGGAGAGCAGGCGGTAGGTGATGTAGAGGCCAATGGCCATGATGCCCCAGATCATTCCCTGGGAGATGGCCCCGGGAAGGGCGTTGAGAAAGCTGTTCAAAGTGTTTTCCTCCCTGTTTATTGATGGTGAAGCCTGCGCTGTGTTAACAAAAACGCCCTCCTGCATTCCCCAAACAGGAATACAGGAGGGCGTCAAAACGCGATACCACCTCTGCTTTGCCGATCCACGCTCCAAAAGGAGGATCAGCCTCTGCGGACAACCAACATTGTCCCCCGATGATAACGGATCGGTCCCGTTCCAGCCTACTGAAAAGCGTTCAGCCGGACAGCTTTGGAACAGAATCCACCGCACCCTTCCGCCTCCATTCCACCAGCCGGAGACTCTCTTTGGAAAGGGGATGACGCGGCCACGTTGTTCCATCAGCGCCTTTGATGGATTGCATTTTATACCCGGATGCTGTTCAAGTCAATCCCTATTTTTGTATCTTGAAAGTCCAAAAGGTTAAAAAAGGCGCAAAACCGCCATTTGCAAGGCTTCCTTGCATTGTTTTTTTGATGTTCTTCCGCTGGAGAAAACCAGAAATTTTGCCCCAAACCTTCCAGAACCGGTTTCCCGCATCAAAAAACTTGTATTCTTTTCCGTTCCGCTATATAATAGATGATGGTAATCAAACAGATTATCAAGCTGAATGAATGGTGGTAATGGAAATATGGCTATGAATGTAAAGCTGAGTGGCGTCAAGGGCTTTGTGGAAAAGCGCGAGCTTGACAACATGGCGGCAATCCTGCATACCGTAAACGAGGAGCTTGTTACCCTCAAGGGCGCGGGAAACGATTTTCTGGGCTGGCTGGATCTGCCCCTGAATTACAACAAGGACGAGTTCGTCCGTATTCAGAAGGCCGCAAAGAAGATTCAGAGCGACAGCGACGTGCTGGTTGTCATTGGCATTGGCGGCTCCTATCTGGGCGCCCGTGCCGCGATCGAATTCTGCAAGGGACAGATGTACAACGGTGTGCGCGAGGAGCATATTCCCGAAATCTATTTTGCTGGCAATAACATTTCCTCCTCTTACCTTAACGATATCGTCAGGATCATCGGCGACCGTGATTTCTCCGTAAACATCATCTCCAAGTCCGGCACAACCACCGAACCTGCCATCGCCTTCCGCCTCTTCAAGAAGATGCTGGAGGAAAAGTACGGCAAGGAGGGCGCGAAGGGCCGTATTTATGCCACCACCGATAAGGCGCGCGGCGCTCTGAAGGCCCTGAGCGATGCCGAGGGCTACGAGACCTTTGTTGTGCCCGACGACGTGGGCGGCCGCTTCTCCGTGCTGACGGCCGTAGGCCTGCTGCCCATCGCCGCCGCCGGCATTGATATCGAGGCCATGATGAAGGGCGCGCAGGATGCCCGCGAGGTGTGCAGGGACGGCGATCTGAGCACCAATCCCTCCTTCCTGTACGCTGCTTTGCGCAACATTCTCTACCGCAAGGGCAAGACGACCGAGATCCTTGTCAACTACGAGCCTGCACTTACCATGATGGGTGAGTGGTTCAAGCAGCTGTATGCCGAGAGTGAGGGCAAGGATCAGAAGGGTATCTTCCCCACGGCCGCCAACTTCTCTACCGACCTGCACTCGATCGGCCAGTTCATACAGGACGGAAGCCGCAACCTGTTTGAAACCGTGATCTGGGTCAATCAGCCCCGCAGCGAAGCCTACATTGAGGAAGTGGCCGAGGATATCGACGGCCTCAACTATCTGGCCGGCAAGAGCGTGCAGTTTGTCAATTCCAAGGCCTATCAGGGCACCCTGATGGCTCACATGGACGGCGGCACCCCCAACATCATCATCGAGATCGATTCTGCCGATGCATGGCACTTTGGATACCTGGTCTATTTCTTTGAAAAGGCCTGCGGTTTGTCCGGCTACATGCTGGGTGTGAATCCCTTTGATCAGCCCGGCGTGGAAGCTTACAAGAAAAACATGTTTGCTCTGCTGGGCAAGCCCGGTTATGAGGCTCAGCGCGCCGAACTGGAAAAGCGCCTGTAATCTGATCTGTACCAAAAAGCCCCGCTGCCGCGTTCGCGGCAGCGGGGCTTTTGCGTTATTCCACCTTCCATACGTCCACGCCGTAGGGCGCAAGCTCAAAATTTCCGGTGCTTTCCTTGCCGGTGAGCAGGGAAACAAGCGGCTTTTTCAGTTGGATGGAAACCGGGAAGCTGTTGTAGTTAAGGGCAAACAGCCAGCGCCTGCCATCCTTTTTGCGCATGACCAGCTCGATGCTTTCGGGCGCTTCCACCAGCGTGCGCATGGGCTCAAGAAGCTCCAGATGAGCCAGGATGCGACGGGTGTTTTCCACCGTAAACGTTCCGCCCAGATGCAGCACACGGCCTTTGCCATACGCATGCTCGGTCAGCGCCGCCTCGCCCGCATAGTAAGAACCTGTAAAGCGCGCAAGCACCTTTGCGCCGTCCAGCGGGGTCAGAACATCGTTGTACACGGGCATTTCAAAGGTTTCGCCATCCCAGGCGGCGCAGGGCACTGGCTCGGCGGGGGAGGTAAAGGTGAAATCGGCAACATCGGTAGCGGTCAGCGGCTGCAAAAGACCCGGCATAGGATCCATTACGCAGCGGCCGCATTCATCCTTGTAGCCCGTCCGGCAGCCAACGACCAGCGTGCCTCCCTGCTGAACATATTCCTCCAGCAGCCTGACGCGGTCCTGCGTAAGGATGGAGGCATGGGGCATGAACAGCGCTTTGTACGGGGCAAGATCCTGCAGGGTGGTATTGGCACGCAGGTAAAGCATATCGCAGGGAGTGTGATACAGCTGCGACGCTTCAAAGATGGCATTTTCGCTTTGATTGTGGATGGCGCGGTGCAGTGTATCGATTTCAGCGTCCCAAACGTTGTCGTAGTCGCGGACGATGGCAAAGCCGGCATCCATCTGCGCGCCGCAGAGGGGCTGCAGCTTTTTCAGATCGGCTGCGAAGCCGGCCACCTCCCTGAGACGGCGGTTATCGCGGTTGTCGTAGTTGAGTAGGCCGTGCCAGTAGATCTCGGTGCCAAAGGTACAGGTGCGCCAGCGGAAGAAGGATATGTAATCCGCGCCGTGAGCCACGCTCTGCATGGCCCACAGCCTGAGCTGGCCGGGACGGGGCGTGGGGGTTTCCATGCGGTTGTACCAGCTTCCGGGGCCGCCCTGCTGCTCCATAATGCCAAAATGCGGGCAGATGGAGCGCACCTCCGTAAGCGATTTGGATGACCAGCGGTCGCGAAGCTGATCCAGCTTTCCGGCGCGTTCCAGCAGAAAAGCAAAGTTGGGGTAGGAATCGTACGTGTACACATCCAGCTGCTCATCTGTCATGCGGTGATTGTCCAGATGGCCAAACATGCCGTTGGTGGTAATGAATACGCCGGGGCGGAGATATTTGCGCAGAATGTCCGCCTGCAGGCCGCAAAAGGAAATGGCGCTTTCCGAAACAAAGCGGATGTAATCCAGATGCAGGTGCGGGTTGATGGATCCATTGGGCGTGGGGCGCGGCACGTGAATCTGATCCCACTCGGTATAGGTTTGGCTCCAGAACACGGTACCCCAGGCGGCGTTGAGCGCGTCCAGCGTGCCGTAGCGTTTTTGAAGAAATACGCGGAAGGCATCATGATCCGCTTGGGAATAAAAATCGTTGACTTCGCAATTGAACTCGTTATCAATCTGCCAACCGATGATGGATGGATGAGTTGCGTAATGCTTCGCAAGTTCTTCCACAATCACGCAGGTTTTTTGCCGGTAAACGGGAGAATTGTAGTTGTAGTGCCTGCGCAGGCCATGGCGCATCAACACGCCGCTTTGGGTTGCGTTGAGCACCTCGGGGTATTTCTGGGTAAGCCACGCAGGCGGCGTGGCGGTGGGCGTGCCAAAGATGACCTTCATGCCCTTTTCGGCGCACAGGCTTAAAAAGCGATCGAAGAGATCAAAGGAAAATTCGCCCTCGGTGCGTTCAAAGATGCTCCAGGCAAATTCAGCGATGCGGATTACGGTGATGCCGTTTGCCAGCATGCGGTCCAAATCGTTTGCCCAGAGGGATTCATCCCAATGCTCGGGATAATAGCATACGCCAACCGTCATCTCGTTCCATGCAAAGCGTTGTTCGTCCATATTGTCCTCCTGAATGGTTTTGGCTGATGCCTCTATTATAGCCAAGCGAATTTGACGCTGTCAATCGAAAAAAACTGAAAACCATCGCACCGCCCTGACTTTCCCGCATACGCTTTTATTGGAGGTCTCAACAAGTGAGGTGTGAATATGAATTGCAATTGTAACCCCCACCGCCCTCGTCGCTGTATTCCCTGCACCGAAACCATCATCGGCTTTTTTGCCGTTTTGCTCGCTTTGGCGATTGGCATCATCATTGGCGCGGTATACTATGAAACATTTCTGCCCGCGCTGGCAGCCGTCATCGTCTTTGCAGCCGTTATCGGCGTAATCATCATTGCGCTGCTTCTGTATATGCTCCGCTGTGGACGCGGAAGCTGTTAACCAAACCTCCGCCCGGCAGTAATGCCGGGTACATCAAAAGAAGCTGCCGAAACCGGCAGCTTCTCAGAGCGTCGAAAAAGCTCGCCAGGGGCGATCTTTTCCGCCGGGAATGCACCATT
>JAEDGL010000007.1 GCA_016297535.1 Clostridia bacterium
CCGAGGGCATGAAGATGGAGCTGGTGGAGCCCGTTAAGCTTTTGTTCAAGGATGAAGTGCGCGTGGTGGGCGTAGAACTGGGTCTGCCTGCCGAAATGGTCTACCGTCAGCCCTTCCCCGGTCCTGGCCTGGGCGTGCGCTGCCTGGGCGCCATCACCCGCGACCGTCTGCACGCCCTGCGTGAGGCCGACGCCATCCTGCGCGAGGAGTTTGCCAAAAACGGCCTGGCCGGCAAGGTGTGGCAGTACTTCATCGCCGTGCCGGATCTGACCAGCGTTGGCGTGCGCGATGGCAAGCGCTACATGGGCTGGCCCGCCATCATCCGCGCCGTCAATACCACCGATGCCATGAGCGCCACCATCGAGGAAATCCCCTACGCGCTGCTGCACCACATCACCGACCGCATCACCCATGAGGTGGAGGGCATCAACCGCGTCCTGCTGGACCTGACGCCCAAGCCCATTGGAACCATTGAGTGGGAATAAGTTCAAAGGCCATGAAAAGCCCGTAAATACTGGCTTTTCCGGGGCATAAAACCCCGAATGGCAACGTTTTGGCAACGAAATTGCATTATTCACAAAGTAAAGAGCTAACTGATTTCTGACGAAGTCGGTTAGCTCTTTTTCTATGCTCTATTCATTTGGATCGGAGGTGTTTTGAGATGCAGCCTTTTGTGCCGCGCGCTCCGCCAAAATGCGGTCCCTTTTTCGACGTGCTGCAAAGGTGTCAGACATCGGATAGTGATAGCGCCATTGGTCGTATTCTTCCTTGCTGATCTCACCAGTACGATATTTTGCGGACATATTATACCAGGATTCAAACAAGACGCAAATTTCGTAGGCTTTATCGCTTTTGTGTACATTGGGCATGAGACAAGGAAGACCGTTCTCCTTCTCGATAGTTAGTCCAAAAATGTCTTCCAAGGCAAAAAACGTATGCGCGACGCCGATGAGGTTATCGATGCTTGGTACATTCAGGGCATCAGGAGAAACATCCAGCGCCCGTGCCAGCATTTCCGTCATATCCGCTTTAGGCGTTCTTGCACCGGTTTCATACTGAGCCATGCGTACGTCGGCAGACTTCTCCGGAAGGCCAATCAATCTCCCCAGGTATTTCTGTGTCATTCCTCGCAAGTTGCGCAGAAAGCGAATCCGCTCACCAATGGCCATCATTCGTCAACCCCTTTTGTCTGATCATCCAAAGAATAACATATGCGTTTAAGATAGTCAATAAAACTTAAATAAAAAAGTTAAACATTTTTGGATAATCTATTGACATTAACAAATATGCTTTGTATAATTCAAACAGTTTAACAAATAAGTTAAACACAAAATATATACGAAAGGTTGGAAACACATGTCAGAACACAATTTTATGAAAGCGGCAGATGTTGCCAAAGAACTGGATGTATCACAGTCCTATGCCTACAAGATTGTGCAGCGTCTGAATGCCGAGCTGAAAAGTCTGGGGCTTGTCACAGTACCTGGAAGAGTAAGCCGCAAGTATTTCTATGAAAGGTTCTGCTACAGAGGAAAGAAGGAGGAATCCTGATGGCCGTATACAAGGAAGAAAAAAAGAATACCTGGCGGGTTGTATACCGGTTTGTGGATTGGACAGGCGAAAAAAAGCAGACGCAGAAGCGAGGTTTCAAAACCCGGCGCGAAGCGGTCGCGTGGGAACACGAACAGATGAACAAAGCCAAGGCAGATCTGGAAATGACCTTCGCCAGCTTTGCGGATCAGTATGAGCAGGACGTCCAACCTCGGTTGAAGGAGAACACTTGGGAAACCAAAGAGAATATCCTGCGAACAAAACTTCTGCCCTATTTCGGCAAGCTGAAGATGTGCAGCATTACTGCCCAGCAGATCAGGACGTGGCAGAATGAACTGATCAATTTTCGGGATGAGGAAGGCCAGCCCTACTCTCCGGTTTACTTGAAGACCATCCACAATCAGCTCAGCGCCATCTTCAACCATGCTGTGCGTTACTACAATCTGCAGGACAATCCCTGCGTAAAGGCGGGCAGCATGGGCAAAAAGAAGAACCGGGAGATGCTGTTCTGGACAAAGGATGAGTACCTGAAGTTTGCTGAGATCATGATGGACAAGCCTCTGGTGTACTACGCTTTTGAGATGCTGTACTGGTGTGGCATCCGTGAGGGTGAATTGTTCGCATTGACGCCTGCGGACTTTGATTTTGAAAAAGGTACTGTGACGATCAATAAGTCCTATCAGCGTATCCGGGGTGAAGATAAGATCACTCCTCCCAAGACTGAAAAGAGCAACCGCACCATCACAATGCCGCAGTTTCTGGTGGATGAAATGCGTGACTGTATCAAGCTGATCTATGGCATCGAACCCGATCAGAGGATCTTTATCATCAGCAAGAGTGCTCTGCACCGCGAGATGGAACGCGGTTCAAAAGAAGCTGGTGTGAAGCGAATCCGTATCCACGATCTGCGTCACAGCGCGATCTCGCTGCTGATTGACATGGGATTCTCCGCAACTGCAATTGCAGATCGTGTGGGTCATGAGAGCATTGATATTACCTACAACTACGCGCATCTTTTCCCGTCCAGGCAGACGGAGATGGCGGACAAATTGAATATCGAGAGGGGGGCATGAGATGTCTGCAAAAAATGTCGACAGCCGCAACCGCTGGCGCAGCAAGACGATTGCCTTTCGGGTTACTCCTGAGGAAAATGAGCAGATCGATCTGTTCGTAAAATTGACCGGAACCACAAAGCAGGACTATATCACTCAGCGGCTCCTGCAGCATGACATCGTGGTTCAGGGAAATCCGAGGGTGTATAAGGCACTGCGGGATCAGCTGGCCGCTGTGCATAAGGAGCTTCAGCGGATTGAGAAATGCGGTGAGCTTACACCGGAGTTCATTGAGGCACTCCAGTTTATGAACACGATCCTGCACGGGCTGAAGGAGGAAAGCGATGCAAGAGAATAAGAAAACGACCGCTCCGAATCCCTCTGTTGCAGCAGAAGGGGAACAGTCGCAGGTCAAAACTGACAATGAGATTGTAGCAGGACTTTGGGAAGAAAGCAATGCTTTCGACGAAGAACCTGCTGAAAGCAGCGACAGTATGCTGGAAGAAATGGAGCGGATGAGCGACCCGGCTTATCTGCCTACTGTTTCCATGAACGAACTGTATGAACGGGTATACGAGGGCAGGCCGCCAATTATTGACGGCCTGCTCTACGCCGGAACATATCTGTTCGTCGGCGCTCCGAAGGTAGGCAAGTCCTTTCTGATGGCGCAACTGGCGTATCATGTCAGTACCGGTCAGCCGTTTTGGGGATATCCCGTCCGGCAGGGAACGGTTCTGTATCTGGCGCTGGAGGATGATTACCGCCGCCTGCAGGAGCGAATGTTTCGGATGTTCGGTGTGGAGAGCACGCCCAATCTGCACTTTGCCATAGATGCAAAGCAGATCGGTACGGGCTTGTACGATCAACTGCGAAAGTTTGTAAAGGAGCATGCCAACACGAAACTGGTGATCATTGATACGCTGCAAAAGGTGCGAGAAGCGGGCAGCGAAAAGTACAGCTATGCCAGCGATTATGAAATCGTCGGTCAGCTCAAGCGCTTTGCACAAGGGCTCGGATTGTGCCTGCTGCTGGTGCATCATACCCGCAAACAGCAGGCGGATGATGCATTCGATATGATCTCTGGAACCAACGGCTTGCTGGGTGCTGCGGATGGGGCGTTCATGCTACAGAAAGAAAAACGCACCGAAGGCAAGGCGACCCTCGAAATCGCCGGACGTGATCAGCCTGAGCAGAAGCTGTATCTGTTGAAGGATCATCAGCGGCTGACGTGGGAACTGGAACGGGCTGAAGCAGAGTTGTGGAAAGCACCTCCTGATCCGATCCTTGAAATGGTTGTACGTCTGATGGCGGATCGTTCGGAGTGGAACGGGAGTCCCACGGAGCTTGTGGAGAGCCTTGAAGTTGAAATGAAACCTAATGCGCTGACACGCCATCTGAACGTAAAAGCCAGTGAGCTGAAAACGGAACACAAAATTCTCTACGATAACAAACCCCGGCACCGTGGGAGACGGATCAGCCTGACCAAAATGGCAGTGGAAGGCTGAGTGCGACGATCCGCGACGGTTGCGACGATATTTGAGGGTACAGGGACGGTATCAAAAATACCGTCGCGATCGTTGCATATCGTCGCGGTGAACAGCGGGACGGTGTTCAGGCTTTGCAGGGAGGTATCACAAAAGCCTCTTTGCAAAGCCAAGGTTCCCGCAGGAGCCGCACTCCCCCTCGGAGAGCCCACGGCACTTTGCAGACGGAGTATGAAAGTGTCATAGTGGGTAATTACACTTTCGGAGAAAGTGCCGTCTCCCCAAGAGGTCGTCCCCCACATACGAAAGAAAGGAGCGAAGATGGCGAGAAACGATGGAATGGATCGGTTGTGTACCCGGAATCAAAACCTGAAGGAAACGGATATCGGAAAGATCCAGCGTCACAATGAAAGAGAGAATGAGGTATACTCCAATCCGGATGTCGTACCAGGACGTGCCTGTTACAACGTCCACTATAAAGCGCCTGCCAGCAGCTATCAGGAGATGTTCCGGCAGATGGAAAAGGAAGGCGTCATTTCTACCCGCGGACTGAAAGCGGATGCAGATCATTACTGCGAGCTGGTGTTTGACGTGAACTCGGCTTATTTTCACAATCATGGCGGTTATGAATTTGCAAAGAAATTCTATGGGGATGCCTATCAGGCCGCTGTCAAAATCGTTGGAGGTGAGCAGTATATTTTGTCGGCCGTCATGCATGCTGACGAACGAAACAGCGCCATGTCTGAAGCCTTGGGACAGGATGTGTATCATTATCATCTCCATGTGGTGTATGTACCGGTGGTGGAAAAGCAGATTCTGTGGTCAAAGCGATGCAAAGATCCGGCGCTGGTAGGTACGGTGAAAGAGACCATCATGCAGGTCAGCCGAAGCAAAAAGTGGACTTCTCTTCCCGCTTTGGATGAGCATGGGAATCCCATTCTTCAGAAGAATGGCAAGCCGGTTTTGAGAAAGTCCTACAGCATATTGCAGGACGATTTCTTCAACGCAATGCAGGCAGCAGGTTACACTGATGTGCTGCGTGGAGAGCGCGGCAGCATCGAGGAACATCTGACTGTGACCCAATTCAAAGTGCAGCAGGAGAAACAGCGGCTGGCTGATATTCAGGAAGAGAAAGCTGCTGTAGCGGATGAGATTGATCAACTGATGGATGAGAAGCAGGAAGCCGAACAGGCGGTCCAGGATGCAAAAGACAGGCTTAAGGAGATCGCGCCCAGGCTGGTTAAGGTGGAAGCATTGGCGCAGAAGTTTTCCGCTGATCCTGATGTACTGCTGCCAGAAGCCGGAGCGTTAGAATCTGCCCGCCTGTATCGGGAAAAAAGGCGGCACCAGTGCTAAAACGGTTGGTAGGCGTTCTTCGAGATCTGTATAATCGTTATCTGGATGCTGTTCAAAACCTCAAACAGCTGCAGCAGAAGTATGATCATGAAGTGAGCGTGCTTAACGGATACATTCTGCGACTGAAAGGTGAAAACGAGAAACTTCGTCCAAAGGCGCAGCAATACGAAATGCTTTGCAAATCTCTTGGGCAGAACCATGTAGACGCTTTACTAACCGCAATCCGAATCAAAACGCACAGTGTCGAGAAGCAGAAAGGAGCAAATCATGAGCATGGAACGTATCAATTATAAGGAAATCAATCAGAGAATAAAAAGGAAATTGTGAAGAGCTTGATCAGAATATTCCGCGATGAACCACAATATCAAGTGTTACTTACGCAAGATTCTATAAATGGATTTAACTATTTGTCGGAAAAATTGATACATTAACTGGCAAAGTGAATAGTCTGAAGTAAAGAATACAAATTCCAATTTATCAAGCAGTTGCTAATAGAGCAACTGCTTTTTATTGTTATAAGATTAATAGAAGTAGTTGTGAGCTAAGCTCCTACTAAATGTTGCTTTCATTTCAAAATACGGATAACGATAATCCAAGTATAAACAAAGCCGCCTCAAAAGTTGTGGGCTGCTGTTGCGGAAAAAACTCATTTCATAACGCTGAAAAAGCAAAGAACCAATGTTGAAAAAATTCAATAGAAAAAAGCCTGCGAAGGATGTGCTTACATCAAGCGTCCGGAGCGGATTGCCTGAAGAATGATGCGAAACAATTTGTGCAGACAGGCAAGTGCCTCACGTGTTACTTTGGCAGACTCATTGCTTGACGAAAGCTGTCCTCCTCTCTATAATATAGTTAACCCACATGAACCATTTGGAGGTGGCGGGATGAAAGCGTCTTTTCAAGCCAATGCCGTTTTGTCCAAGCTGAGCAAAAATTACATGGAGCTGAAAAAGAATTTGCCGATTCGGCCGAGTGAAATGGGCGTACTCAACATCATTACACAAACAAAGCCGCCCCATACGGCGATGCTGCTGGGTGAAATGCTGGGCGTGTCCAAACCGATGATCACAGCATATCTGTCCGTGCTGGAACGCAAGGGGTATATCATCAAGCAGCAGTCAAGGGATGACAAAAGGGTGTTTTTTATTCTGCCTACGCAGCAGGCGCACACGCTTGTGATGGAAACACAGCGGCAGACGGAGGCTCTCTTCAGCGAAATGATCCGGCAGATGGGGCAGAGCAGCTTTGATGAGCTGATCCGCCTTGCCGGGCAAGCAAATCAGATTGTGGAGGAATGGAACAATGGACATGAACGATAAGATCTGGAACCCGTGGCATGGCTGCCACAAATGCAGCGAGGGCTGTCAGAACTGCTATGCCTATTTTCTGGACAAACGCTATGGCCGCGATACCAATGAGGTGGTCAAAATCAAGTCCGGTTTTGATCTGCCCGTCAAAAAGGACCGGGCTGGGTTTTACAAGCTGGAAAGGGGATCCTTTGTGCGCGTGTGCATGGCGAGCGATTTCTTCATTGAGGAAGCCGACCCTTGGCGCTTTGACGCCTGGGAGATGATCTGTCGGCGCCCGGACGTTACCTTTTCGTTGCTCACCAAGCGGGCCCATCGCATCAGAGAATGCCTGCCCTCCGACTGGGGCGATGGATGGGACAATGTTTCCTTCTCTGTGTCGTGTGAGAATCAGAAGCGCCTGGATGAACGCATGCCCTATCTGCTGGATCTGCCGGCAAAGCATCGCTGGGTAAGCCTGAAGCCTTTTATTGGAGAAGTGGATATCGAACCCTATCTGGCTACCGGCAAAATCGAAACCGTGCTTGCCGGCGGTGAAAATTATCAGGGCAGCCGTCCGCTGTATCATGAATGGGTGTTGAAAGTACATGACGCCTGCGTGCGCCATCATGTGCAGCTGATTTTTGGGCAGACGGGCAATGTATACGTTAAGGAAGGAAAGGAATATAAGGTGCGCAGCCGTACAGAGCAGATGGTGCAGGCGCTGAAGAGCGGGCTGCACTATCCGCCCGTGGACGTCGAGGCTGAGGTGGAAGCCATTTACGCGCGCAAGGCTGCCATGAAGGAGGCCATGGAAGGACGACGCAGGCCCGGCGGAGAGGACGGCAAGCTCCACTGCTGATGATATGGAAAATGCACAGGATGGTATCAATTTTTCGATATAGTCTATCACAAAATCACAATTTACCGCAAATATAATATAATATATAATAATATTAACATAAAGAGGGGATGAATGGAGCTGTTCCATGTCGTTCCCTCTTGAAAAGCAAGGAGGAATTATCCAATGAAAAAACTGGTATGTCTGCTTCTGGCGCTCGCGCTGATGCTGGGCTGCACTTCTTTCGCCATGGCGGAGAAGACCACCCTGACCTTCATGGTGGGTGACACCCAGATGCTGGATTGGTTCACCCAGACCTTCCCCCAGTACATCTCCGGCGATAACGAAGACGGTATTGTTGTGGAGATCGAGTATCAGGCTGAAGCCAGCAACCTGCTGCAGGTGATGGCCGCTGCCGAAGAAATTCCCGACATGATGTCCCTGGCTCTGCCCCAGCAGATGGTTGATCAGGGCTTCTTCTATGACATGAGCGAGCTGGAGCTGTGGAACAGCCTCTATCCCGCCGTCAAGGATCAGACCGTGGACGTCAAGAGCGGCAAGAACTACTTCATCCCGCTGGGCTCCGGTGCGATGGGCACCTTCTACAACACCAAGATCTTTGCTGAGCTGGGCCTGACCCCCGCCACCACCTGGGAAGGCTTCGTGTCCAACCTGGAGGCCATCAAGAAGGCTTATCCCGATGTGGAGCCCTTCTACATGGGCGGCAGCGAGTCCTGGATGTTCGGTCACCTGAACGAGTGGAGCGTCATGGGCGACGCCAAGGTCAAGCTGGGCTTTGCGGCCTATGAAACCGCTCTGGCCAACAGCGACCTGGAAGCTCTGGGCTGGAACACCGATCCCAACGGCATCTTGGCTACCTTCTACAACGACATGATCGAGCTGCAGGAAAAGGGCCTGATCAATGCCAACGTGGCCACCGCCAACTCCAACAATCAGCTGGAAATGTTCGCTACCGGCAAGGCTGCTGTGATCAGCAATGGCCTGTGGGCTGTGAGCTCCATCCTCTCCTACAATCCCGAAGCCACTGAGTTCATGGGCTTTGGCACCTATCCCTCCTTCATGGAAGGCATGGACAACATGGTGGGCAACCCCACTGAAGGCTATGTGGCTCTGTCCGCTTCCTGCAAGAACATCGACGCTGCTCTGAAGGTGCTTGGCGATATGTTCGCTCCCGAAAGCATCAAGAGCTATGCCGAGTTCCGCGGCTGCATCCCCACCAACCCCGATGTGGACGCTGACTGGTCCTTCCTCAAGGACAGCGTGAACGCTGTGCTCAGCACCACCAAGACCGGTACCTTCACCAACGCTCTGCCCGGCGGCTTCAACGGCGACGAGAACGGCCGTCTGGTTCAGAACATCTTCGTTGGCAAGTATGCCGATGGCGTTGCCTACGCTCAGGATTTCATCGACATGTGGAACCGTGCCTATGAAGCCGCCAAGTAAAATGTAACCCTCGGGAAGAGCCGTTTTGGTAGTCAAGCCGTGAAAAGGTGAATACCAACAACGGCTCTTCCTTCTTTTTTGACAAAGCAGGTGAAAGCAGTGGAAATGGTCAGGCGCGTTCATCGCAGCAAAAGCTACAGAGATCGGTTTGGTTTGCATCAGGTGATGATGCTGCCGGCAGTGGTGCTGTTTTGCACCTTTTTTATGGTTCCCTTTGTTCAGGGAATCTATATGGCCTTTACCAACTGGAATGGCTATGCCCGCATGGATTTCATCGGGCTTGAAAATTTTGCGTACTTCTTCCGGGACGACCGTGCCATCACAGCCGTTACCAACACGCTGTGCTACGGTGTGCTGGGAACGCTTTTGGTAAACGTTGTGGGTATTCTCTATGCCCTGCTGATGGACAGCGGGCTCAGGGGCGTGGGCAGCATGCGCACCTTCCTGTATTTTCCCAGCATTATCAGCCCGCTGATTATGGGCTATATCTGGAAATTCATCCTTTCCTCCGAAAACGGCGTGATTCTGGACACGCTGCAGCGCCTGGGGCTTTCCGGGCTGTACCGCGACTGGCTGGGCAATCCCTCGCAGGCGGTACTGGTGATTGTGCTGGTGTATGTGTGGCAGAATGTGGGCGGCAATATGATCATCTATCTGGCTGGACTCCAGTCCATCGATGAGCAGATGCTGGAATCAGCCCGCATGGACGGCGCCAATTCACCGCAGCTTTTGTGGTACATCAAGCTGCCTTTGCTGACGGCTGCGCTTCGGATCAACGTCATCACCAGCATCATTGGCAGCATGTCCATCTTTGACATTATCGTTTCCCTGACAAACGGCGGTCCCGGCTACTTTACGGAATCGCTCAGTCAGTTCATTTACAGGCAAAGCACGGCTGGTCAGGCCGGTTACTCGGCGGCGGTGGCCATGATCCTGTTTGGCATCATTTTGGTCCCTGTGGCCCTGGCGTTCATGGCCATGCGCAAAATGTATGTGGAGAATTGATATGCAGAAGAAAGTTTGGACGCTGGTTCGCTATCTGCTGGCGCTGCTCATTACGCTGATTGCGCTGGTTCCCTTCATTGTGCTTTTGCAGATGGCGCTGAACCTGCCCTCAAGCATGGTGGGCAAAACCATTTGGAGAATTCCGGACTTTACCACTCAGAACATTGTAACGGCATGGACCAAATCCAAATTGGGTCAGGCCATGGTGAACTCTGTAATCATTACCGGCGTATCGGTGACGGGCATTGTGCTGGTGGCGTCCAGCGCGGCGTACCAGATTGCACGCTTCCGCAGCCGGGCTACTTTTGTGTTCAGCAATCTGCTGGTGTTCAGCATGGCGATTCCCTCCATTGTCAGCACGGTGCCGCTGTACCTGCTCATGCGCGGCCTTTCCGCGATCAACACGCGCTGGGGCATGATTCTGCTCAATATTACCTTTAATCTGCCCTTTGCTGTATTCCTGATGACCAACTTCATCCGCGGCATCAACGTATCCATGGAGGAGGCTGCGATCATTGACGGCTGCACCTGCTTCAGCGCGTTTTACAGGGTACTTCTGCCCATGCTCAAACCCATTGTAACCACGGTGATTCTGCTCAACGCGGTTTCCATCTGGAATGAGTACGGCAGAAGCGTGTTCTTCCTGCAAAAATCCAAGCTGTATACGGTTCCGCTGCGCATATCGATGTTCATGCAGCAGTACACGGCCAGCTGGGAGCTGATGGCGGCGGGCGCACTGGTGGGCATGCTGCCGCCGGTAGTCATTTTCCTGTCCTTCCAGAAGTACTTTATCAAGGGCATGACGGCAGGCGCAGTAAAGGGGTGAGCGCATGAAACTCCGGGATTTGTATCCAAACCGGCCTCAGTACCGTCCGGGCGAAGCAATTTGGCTGACGGTGGAACGCGAGCTTGCGGGAGAAACCTGTGAAATCTGTGCTATCCTGCGTGTGGAGCACATGGCGGAAACGCTTTTTCAGCGTGAGCTGACAGTGGTGTTCGAGGCGGAGCAGAAGCAAAGCAGCCCCGTGGAAGCCGGTGTGTTCGAATCGGAAGCAGGCTATGGTGCGGCGCTTGAGGCGTGCGGCCAGGTGCTGTATACAGCTTTTGACGTGGCCCAGGAGGGCAGCATGCCGCGTTACGGATTCCTGTGCCGGTTTGATGACGAAGATCCATCGGCAGCCCCTGTGGAGGATTTGCTCAAGCACCATATCACCTGGGTGCAGTTCTATGACTGGATGTACCGCCATGAACAGCTGCTGCCGGCGGAAGCAGATTTTACTGATCTGATGGGCCGTCGCATGAACATGGACTGCGTGCGCAGAAGAGTGGAGCAATGCCGGCAACTGGGTTTGAAGCCCATGGCTTACGGCGCGGTGTATGCAGCCAGCTATCCCTTTGCCCATGAACATCCGGACTGGATGCTGTATGGCGCAGGCCGCAAGCCGCTGGATTTTATCGGCCTTTTGCGGTATATGGATATATCGGAAAACACACCATGGCGCGAGCACATTACGCACCAGTTTGCCGGCGCGGTGGGTGAAATGGGTTTTGCCGGAATCCATATGGATACCTATGGCTATCCCAAGGACGCTCTGCGTGCGGATGGAACCGCCGTGCATCTGGCGCAGCAGTTTCCGTCCCTCATCAGCGATACGCGCCGCACCATCCGCACGGAAACCGGCGTGGAGCCGCTGCTGGTGTTCAACAATGTAGGCAACTGGCCGGTGGACACGGTGGCAAACGCCGAACAGGACGCCATCTACATCGAGGTATGGCCGCCCTATGAACGATATGTTCACCTGAGAAACATCGCGATTCAGACGCACCTGCTGCAGAGGCACAAGCCGCTGATTCTGGCCGCGTATGCCAAAACGTTTATGGATGCGCCCCAAAAACAGGCGTGGCATTCGGCCTTCCTGCTGCAGGGCGTGCTGGCGGCATCGGGCGCGCACCCGCTGCTGCTGGGAGAAAACGGCGGCGTGCTGATGCAGGCATATTATGCCGACCACTATACCGAAACAGAGGATGCCTGGCGCATGCGCCAGCGCTGCTACAGCGACTTTGCGGTGCGCTGGGAGGAGCTGCTCTATGCGCCGGACCGCCGCGACGTTACCATGACGCACGCGCTGGGAGACAACTGTGAATACTGCTTCCGCGGCGCGCCCATCAGTCTGGAAATGTATGGCGGAAGCGTGGGCGTGACCATCGTGGAGCGCCCGGACCTGAAAATGGTTCACCTGCTGGATCTGCGCGCCTCGGATGACCTGTGGCAGACGGGCAAACAGCCGGCGGAGAACCCCTATGCGCTGGAGGTGGACATGCTGGTGCTTCGGCCGCCCAAGCGCGTCTATACCGCCTCTCCGGAAGAGCATGGCGGCTGTGCGCAGCCGGCGGACTGGCAGCTCTGTGACAGCGAGCGTGGACTGTACGCACGCGTAAAAGTTTCCACTGCTCAGCCCTGGATGATGATTGTACTGGAAGAAGGAGTGTGAACCTGTGAAGAATGTTCATTTGATCTGCAACGCCCATATTGATCCCGTGTGGCTGTGGCGCTGGGAAGAGGGCTGCGCTTCGGCGCTGTCCACCTTCCGCACGGTGACCCGGCTGCTGGATGAGTACCCGGAACTGACCTTCAACCACAATGAATCAATCCTTTACGACTGGGTGAGGAAGTACGATCCGGCGCTGTTTGAGCGCATTCAGCAGTTTGTGGCAGCCGGACGCTGGAACATTTTCGGCGGCTGGTATCTGCAGCCGGACTGCAACATGCCTGCAGGCGAATCCTTTGTGCGAAATATGCTTGTAGGTCGCCGCTTCTTCTCCGAGCATTTCGGAAAGCGCCCCAAAACGGTCATCAACTTTGACGCTTTTGGTCATTCACGCGGCCTGGTGCAGGCCTACCGTCAGGCAGGGTATGAAAACTGCATTTTCTGTCGCCCAGGCAAGCCGCTCTATCCCTTCCCCAATCAGGACTTTACCTGGCGCGGACTGGACGGCAGCAAGATTCTGGTGCACCGCTCCGATGAAAACTACAACTCCGTCTTCGGCAAGGTGGCACAGGAGCTGGAAGCCTTCCTGGAGGAAAAGAAGGACGAGCCCGTTACCCTGTTCCTCTGGGGCGTGGGGGACCACGGCGGCGGACCCAGCCGGAAGGATCTGGACAATCTGCGCCTGCTGAGCACAAAGTGCGCAGACCGCTACAGCATTCAGCACTCCAGTGCAGAACGCTATTTTGACGAGCTGCTTTCCACCAAACCGGAACTGCCTGTGGTGGCACGCGGACTGAACCCGGTATCCGAAGGCTGCTATACCTCGCAGATCCGTGTCAAACAGGCGCACCGCCGTCTGGAAAGCGACCTGTACGTGACCGAAAAGATGTGCGCTCAAGCAGGGCTGGCCTTTGATCTGCCCTATCCGGCTGAAGCGCTGAAAGAGGCGCAGAAGGACCTGCTTTTTGGTGAATTCCATGATGCACTGCCCGGCTCCGGAACGCAGCTGGTGGAGGAAGATACCCTGCGCTGTCTGCACCACGGACAGGAAATTGTGGCGCGCGAACGCATGAAAGCCTTCATGAAACTGGCTTCGAAGGAAGCGCCCGTGGATCCGGACGGCTCCTGCATACTGGTGTACAATCCCCATCCCTTTGATATTACCGGCCCCATGGCTGTGGAAACCGAGCTGCCCAGGCAGAACTGGGACTGGACCTTCCATTATCCCCGGGCACTGGTCAACGGGGTGGAAGTGCCCTCGCAGGCAGTCAAGGAGGAAAGCAACTTCCGCATTGACTGGCGCAAGCAGATCTGCTTCAACACCACGCTCAAGGCGTCCTCCATCACGCGCATCGACATTGCCTATGATGCGCTGCCCGGCCCGGATTGCCCGCTCTGCCCTGAAATGGCGCAGGATGTGCCCTACGTGTTTGAAAACGGCAGGCTGCATGCGGTGATCGATCCTGCTACCGGCATGCTGACGGAGTACGCCGTGGACGGCTGCGTGCTGGCCCGCAATATGACGCTGGCTGTGCGAAGCGATATCTACAACTCCTGGGGCCTTCAGGAAAACGCTCACGAGCCGGGCGGTCTGTTCACGCTGCTGAGCGCGGAGGAGGGCACAAAGTTCTCCGGCATTTACGGCGCGCAGAACGTTCCCTCGGTGCGAATCATTGAGCATGGCGCAGCACGAACAGTGATAGAAGCCGTGCTGGGTTATGGTGATTCCAAGGCGCTGGTGCGCTACAAGCTGCCGGCTTCCGGCGACAGAATGGAATTGGACGTCAAGGTGTGGTGGCGCGAAAAGGACAGCTATCTCAAGCTGGAGATGGACTGCTTCCAGGGCGAAAAAGAGCATGTGGGACAGATTGTGTTTGGCCGCGAGGCGCTTGCGCTGGGACATGAGGCTGTATCGCAGAAATGGTGCGGCGTGCGCGGCGGGGAAAACATGCTGGCGGTGATTAACGACGGCTGCCACGGCTCGTCCCTGAACGGCGACCGGCTGGGCGTAACGCTGCTGCGCGCTGCGGGATACTCCTGCAGCGACTGCAACGGCAAACTGGCCGTGCGTGAAAAGTGCTATCATGATCGCATGGATCAGGGTGAGCGCCGCTTTGGCTTCGCGCTGGTGGGCGGAAGGACGGAAGAGGTATCGCTCGCCATTGATCAGCAGGCACTGGCCTTTAATGAGCGTCCCTTTGCGCTGTCGCTCAATCCCTGCGGCGATGGCAGCAAAGCGCCCGCAGGTCTGACCATCGACGCACCCAACGTGATGCTGTCCTGCTTCAAGCAGGCGGAGGATGGCGACGGATGGATTGTGCGTGTGTATGAGACACAGGGCATGGAAACAAGCGCTGTGCTGAACCTGCCCGTATGCAATGCAGCGAAGAGCATTCATCTCAAGCCTTTTGAGATTCAGACGCTGCGGCTGAAAAACGGAGCGTTTGAGCCGTGTGAACTGCTGGAAGGCTTCTGATTTCAACGCCCCGTCCGCCCATGCGTGGCGGGCGGGGTTTTGATCTGCGCAGAGAATCGTGCTATAATGGCTGCAAATGAGGAGGTCTGCCAATGAAAAAAGAATCTGCTGCCAGTGCTTCCTGTGCAGCGCAAAAAACACAGATCTTCAAGGTTTACAGTCTGAAACGAAAAATCCTTGGTCTGACGAGCCTTGTTCTGGCGGCGCTGACCGCTGCCCTCACCTATGTGTCCTTTATCAGCTATCGTGAAGATGCGCTCAGCCGTTCCGCTTCCATGCTGCAGGACACCGTAGAGCAGGTAGCGGTCAATCTGGAAAATTATTTTGTGGAAATCAACCGTGCGTCTATGCAGCTGTTTTACAATTCAGCCATCATGGAGGCGCTGGCTGCCGAGCCCAGCGATGTGGCGCTCACCCGGCTGGAAAGGCGCCGTTTGATTGAGGATGAGCTGCGGCAGACCATGCTGCTTTCCCGCAACGATGTGCTGAGCTGCTATATCATTACGGACGATCTCTACCGGGTTGCACAAACGGTGAGCTGGCTGGATATCGACCGGGATTACGACACTGCACAATGGTACAAGGATGCCCTTGCTGGGCGCGGATTTGCTCTGCTGGTGTCCGAAACGGGTGACTCGCAGATTGTGTGCTCTATCGTGCGCCGCATCAACAGCATCTCCAATGTCAAAAAGCTCATCGGCATCGCCAAGATCAATTTCAGCTATGATGGCATTGCGGATATCTGCAACATCGTGCAGTCGGAATACAGCGGCCATCTGTGCATTTTGAGCGAAACGGGCAAGCCGGTGTACGGCTCGCTGCCGGATGGTGTGGAATTTCATCTTCTGAAGGAGGGCGTCACCAGCGCCGGGAGCCGTACGGAGTATCTGGTCAACCGCGTTTCCGTGCCTACCACAGGGTGGCAGGTGCTGCTGCTTCACCCGGTGCAGGAGCTGGAGGCCGGCGCATACCTGACCATGCTCAGGATGGTGGGCATTGCGCTCGTCAGCCTGCTGCTGGCCTGCGCCGCCATGCTGATTACCATGCGAAGCTTTCTGACGCCGCTTGGCAACGTGATTTCCTCCATGCAGAGCATCCGCAACGGCAATCAGGATGAGCGTGTGCCGGTGGGGCGCAGCGATGAAATCGGCTATCTGGCGATTTCTTTTAATGAGATGCTGGACCGCATCAAGGCCACGCAGGACGAAAACACCAGCCTGCTGAAGGAAGTATATGAAGCGGAGCTTTTGCAGCGGGATATCCAGATGCAGGTGCTCAGCCGGCAAATTGAACCGCACTTCATTTTCAATACGCTGAACATGATTGCTATTGAGGCCGAAATGGGCAAAACAGATCAGTGTGTGGAAAATATCGGCCGATTGTCAATGCTGCTGCGCGCGCTGGCGCACAACGAGGCGCCAAGCACGCTGGGCAGCGAATTGACGCTGATTCAGAATTATCTGCTTTTGTATCAGGCACGCTACGCCGACAGGCTCAGCTTTTCCATCAATGTACCCAAGCGCTTTGAGGACATTGCCTTCCCGTCGCTTTCACTGCAGCCTTTGGTGGAAAACGCTATCCAGCACGGCTGTGAGTTAACCTCCCGCCATACGCATGTGGCCATTGAAGGACGCTGCGAGGGGGAGGAGCTTTGGCTGTCCGTACGGGACAATGCCTGCGGCATGCCGCAGGAAACGCTGGAAGCCCTTTGTGCGGCGCTGGCGGAGGAGGGCGGAGGAACAGGCGGCATCGGCATTCCTAACGTTCACAGGCGCATCCGTCTGTTCTATGGCGACAGCTATGGCCTGAGTCTGCACAGCGACGCAAACGGCACCTGTGTGACCCTCCGGATCCCCATTCTGCCAGAGGAAAGCGAGTAGTCAGAACATGTATAAGGTATTGATCGTTGACGATGAACCGCAGATGCGGGCCTACCTGGGCACGATGATTCCCGCCATTGATTCGCAGTGGGAGGTGGTGGGCGAAGCGGCCAATGGAAACGCCGCGCTGGAAATGGCTGCACACTTTTCGCCCGATCTGGTGCTTACGGATATCCGCATGCCGGAAATGGATGGCATCGAACTGTGCGAACGGCTCTCCGCCCAGCCCAACCCGCCGCTGATGGCGTTTGTATCCGGATACGATGAGTTCCGTTACGCCAAGGACGCCATCCGCATGGGCGTGAGCGAATACCTGCTCAAGCCTTTGAACCGCAGGGAGCTTTCTGCCTTCTTGAACAAGATCGCCCAGCGGCTGGCCGCACGCAGACGTCAGAACGAACAGCTGGCGCTGCTGGAGCATCTGTCCAGCGCGTACCAGAAGGAAGTGATGCGCAATTTCTGCCGTGCCGCCCTTGACAATGTGTACATCCGCATCCAGACGCTGCAGCCGCTGCTGCATCAGATGCAAAATCAGGAACTGCAAAGCGTGTGGTGTGTACTTGCAGTATGTTCGACTGCATCTGCTCAGGATGGCTACGAGCGCTGGTCACAGGACCAATACCTGCTTGTGCAATTGGTTCGCCAGCTGGTAGAGGAGGAGCTGGACTTTGGCTATGTGCTGGAAGCAGATGACAGCACACTGCTTTTGTGCCTGATGGGCGAAAACGAGGAGCAGGTGTACGAACGCTGCACACAGGCAGCACAAATGGCCGGAAAACTGTGTGAAAAGCATTTTGGAGCAGCGCTTGCCTGCTGCCGCAGCGACGCAAAGCTGGATGTTCTGCAGCTGCATGAGGCGCGAAAGGAAGCGGACCTGCTGTTTCCGCTCGTGGCGCTGCATGGTCCAGGTACCTACGCCTTCCAAAAGGATTCTCCTGACGAGGGCGCCGCCAGACTGGTCCGTCTGAGCAGCCAGCTGGTGGAGGCGTGGCAGAAAGAGCATCCGGCTGCACTTGCACAGGCCATTGTGTCATTCTGTCAGGCTGTTGTGCCGGGTCGTGAGGCTGCCGCCCTGCGCATGCTTCTGCATCAGGCGCACATGAAGCATTGCCCTCATCTGCAAACCATTGAAAAGCAGCTGCTCACGCTGCCGCCACTGCCTGCGGAAAAGCTGGCTGAGCAGATGCAGAACATCTTTTTGGCGCAAAGTCAGGAGGTCAGAGATCAGACGGTGGGGGAGAAGCTGGTTGCCGACGCCATTCGTTTGATCCGGGACAATCTGGACAAGCCCATCTCGCTTGGCTCTATTGCGGACATGCTTGCGGTTTCCGCCAACCATTTAAGCCGCGTTTTTCATGCAACCACGGGAGAATCCTACATCAAGTTCGTCACCCGTGAGCGCATGGAGCGTGCAGGCCAGCTGCTGCTGGAAAGCTTGGACGTCAAAGTGCTTGCCGTTGCCGAACAGACCGGCTATTATAACATTCAGCATTTCTGCTACGTGTTTAAAAAGTACTGGAACATGACTCCCACACAGTATCAGCATACGCATGGTGCGGGCAGCAGGGGATGAGCGGCAAAGGAGTGTTTTCGGTGAGGAAGAGGAGATGGCTTCAGCAGCAGCTTGCCAGCACACGTACAAGAATTTTTGTGCTATTTGTGATTTTCAACATCGTTTCCGTCCTCCTCAGTGACGTGATTCTGTATCATTCCTCTGCGGATGTGCTGTTCCGTCAAACATGCGACATCATGGAAAACAATCTGCACAGCGTGTCCTACAGTCTGGATTCAGCGCTTACCGGCATCAATGAAGCCATATCCGATGTAACGCTCAACCGAACGGTCATTGACGACCTGCAAAAGATAAATTCATACAACAGCTATGAATATCTGCTGCTCAATGATCGCATCAAGGCAGTGCTCAATGAAAAATACCGCACCAGCCGTCTGCTGCAGTCGGTTTATCTGGTTTCGGCTGATTTTGACTACTTTATCAAGTCCCAGATCAACCGCACATTTGCCAAGGAAGAATTGCTGGCGACGCAGTGGGCAGACCTGCTTGCGCAAAGCAAGGATGTGATGTGGTACGTTGTATCCGGCGACGGCAATGTGGTGGAGCGCAATCCGGACGACATGCTGATGATGGTCAAAAGGATTTTCAACCCAAGTTACACAAGCGTTTTGGGCTATGTTTCGGCAAACATCGGTCTGCGTGAACTGCGCAGATATGTGGAGCAGTACCAATTTGGAGAAACCGGCTTTCTGGTGCTGTGCAATCAGGAGGGCAAAATCCTCTATCATCCGGACAAAGCCAGAATCGGACAGCCTTTTGAACCCTATCAGGCCCTTGCGGAACGAAACGCACTCAAAGGTTCATTTCAGGAAGCGGAAACATTGATCACCTACCAGCGCTCTCTGGACAGCGGTTTGCTCTATGTCGCATACACACCGGTAAAGGAAATTCTTGTGCCCATCACTACGCTGCAAAAGCTGGTGGGCTTCCTGCTGGCGCTGTCCATTCTGCTGTCCGTACTCTATGCCAGCATCATTGCAAGCCGGCTTTACGCGCCCATCAAAGTGCTGATCTCCCACATGAAGCAGGCGGCGGGTGGCGATACTTCCGTTCGCATCCGCGAGGTACGCTATGATGAAATGGGCAGCCTGTATGAGCATTTCAACTATATGATCAGCCGCATTGAAAGGCTGATTCAGAAGCTGTACGAGCAGGAGGTTATGACCAAGGAACTGCGTATCAAAAACCTGCAGATTCAGCTCAATCCCCATTTTCTGTACAACATTCTGGATTCCATCCATTGGGCTGCACGCGAAAACGACATGGAAGACGTGTGCAGGATGACGTTCCTTCTGTCGCGTTATTTCCAGAAAAATCTGGACAATGGACGCGACCTGTCCAAAATTTGTGATGTGGCATCGGCTATGCAGGCTTACATGGAACTGCAGCACATCCGCTATGGCGACAAGCTGAGCTATCAGATTGACGTGGATCCCGGTATTGCGGATTGTCTGGTGCCCAAGTATCTGTTCCAGCCGCTGCTGGAAAACGCCGTTCTGCACGGCATTGAAAAACGCAGCACCACAGGCGTATGCCTGGTGTCGTGGACGAGAGTGGAGGAAAGGATCCGTTTCTGTGTGGAGGACAACGGACTGGGAATAGAACCGGAAAAGCTGGCGCATATCCGGGCTTCAATCGAAAAAAGCGATATGGAAGCGGCAGAGCATTTTGCCTTCCGCAACATCAACACGCAGCTGCGCCTGCTCTACGGACCGGAATATCACCTGATGATTGAAAGCACACCTGACATGGGCACGAAGGTGGCCTTCTGCCTGCCGATCCGCAAGGAGGAGAACGATGTACAAACTGGTGATCATTGATGATGAGCCGCGCATCCGCAGAGGTATTTCTCATTGCATGCCGTGGGAACAGATGGGAATCACCATTGCGGGAGAGGCGGCCAATGGCGTGGAGGCGCTGGAGGTGATTCGTTCAGTGCGTCCGGAACTTGTGATTACCGATATCCGTATGCCGGATATGGATGGGCTGGACATGATTTCTATGGTGCGCAGGGAAGGTATCTCTTCCCACTTTATCGTGATCAGCGGCTATGCGGAATTTGAGTATGCCCAGCGTGCGCTGCGCTATGGCGTATCGGACTACATTCTGAAGCCTGTTGAGGAAGAAAAACTGTATCAGAGCGTGCTGAATTGCCTGCGTCAGCTGGGTGGAGGAGAGCAGGAAACGGTTGGGGAAACGGTGGCAGAGGACTCCCAAAAGCACTTCATCATCCGCAAGGCGCTCAGGATTATGGAAAATGAGTATATGAACAATCTCAGCCTGGCAAGCGTGGCAGAGCGGGTTGGCGTGCATCCCAACTACCTCAGTTCCCTGTTCAGCAAGCATGAAGGCGAATCATTCGGCAATATACTGCTGCATCTGCGCATGAGCAAGGCACGGGATCTGATGGATGTAACCAGCATGAAAGTGTATGAAATTGCGGAAAGAGTAGGTTACAGGGACTTTCGCTGGTTTTCCAAGCTGTTTCGTCAGGTATACGGCGTAACGCCCATGAAATACCGCAGCGGCAAAACCCAGAAAACAGAAGACAACTGAATGAAAAGCGCACATGTTTTGTACAAAATGTGCGCTTTTTGAATATTCAGGACATAAAATGGTGAAAAATAACCACAAAATCTTTGAATCATCGCGTTGCGGAAAAAACGGCCTGGTAAATATAATAAATATAACAAACGGTACAGAGTACCGTATCATTGAAGGAGGGAATACCATGAAACTCAAGAAGGTCCTTGCTGCTCTGCTGGTATGCATGATGGTGCTGCCGATGGCCGCCTGTGCCGAGGGATTCTCCGGCACGATCACTGGCATCACGTCCAACGACGTTATCCTCAACAACATCCAGACTGTGATGGGTGATTTCCTGGCTGCCAACCCCGATCTGAAGCTGGACTTCCAGCGCTCCACCGTTGAAGATCTGGACAGCAAGATCAACCTGGCCCACGTGTCCGGTCAGGGCTACGATTACATCAGCGTCAACAACTCTTCTGTGAAGCAGTTTGTGGCCGCTGGCGTGCTGGAGCCCCTGGATCCCTATCTGGAGGCCGCCGGTATTGACCTGAGCGAGTACTACAGCGAATCCCTGCTGGAAGTTGGCAAGGTGGACGGCGTGCTTTACGCCATCCCGCAGGATCCTGACTGCCGCGTCATGATCTACAACAAGAAGGTTCTGGACGCTGCCGGTTTTGAGGCTCCCAAGAATCAGGAAGACATCCTCAAGATCTGCGAAGCCCTGTGCCATGACGGCGTGTATGCTTTCGCCCGTCAGTTCAGCTCTCTGGGCACCGTGTACAACGAGGGCAGCTTCATCATCGCCAACGGCGCCAACATCTGCCGCGAAGTGGATGGCAAGATCGTGGGCACCTGCAACACCCCCGAGATGATCAAGTCCATGCAGTTCTGGGTTGACATGATTCCCTACATGCCTCAGGATATGAACTACGATGAAACTCAGGTTCACCAGATGTTTGTTGACGGCAAGCTGCTGTTCAACATCTATGGCCCCTGGATGATCAACGACACCACCACCGCTCTGAGCAATCTGGAATACGGCGTTGATTACGCGCTGATTCCCGTTCCCGGCGATGTGCCCAACAGCTCCATCGCTGGCGGCTTCTGGGTAGGCATCGGCTCCGGCTCCAAGAACAAGGACGCCACCTGGGCCACCATTCAGGAAATGCTCAGCCCTGAAATGATCTGCAAGATGCAGTTCGCCATGCCCGGCGACGGCCGCTGCTACGACATGGCTCCCTACAACACCGAGATCTATCAGCCCTTCAAGCAGGCTCTCACCGGCGCTCAGCCGCCCATGCCCTACTCCACCAACTTCAACAAGGTTTGCGATATCTTCTATGATTACTTCAACCGCGTTGTGGTTGGCGGCGAGGACATCGTGGAAATGATGACCCTGTGCGATGCTGACATCAATGCCCTGTTTGCTGAATAATCTCAACGAAAAGTAAAACCAATCCCAGTTAGGGGAATTCGACACCGTAACCTCGGCTGCGGTGTCGAATTCTCTGAATCTGCAAAATGAGGGCGATGAGTGATGAGTAAAATCAAAGCCAAAAAGCGTAAATTCGACTGGTTTCCATACCTGATGCTGCTGCCGGCATGGATCATTATTCTGGCAATCACAGCCTATCCCTTTGTGTACAGCTTTTCGATGAGCTTCTTTGATTACAGCTTTCTCAAGCAGGGCATGAAGTTCATCGGACTCAAAAACTATATCAATATCCTGGCCAAGGGTGAATTCCTGTCCACGATGGAATTTACCATCTTCTGGACGGTTGTCAATGTTGTGTTTATGACGATTCTGGGCTTTGCTGTGGCGCTGGTGATGCGCCAGAAGTTTATGGGCAAGGCCTTTATCAAAGCCACCATGCTGATTCCCTGGGTGCTGCCTCAGGTGGTGACGGGATATACGTTTAACCTGATGCTTTCTACGGAGTACGGCATTGTGAACAAGGCGATGCAGGCACTTGGTCTGCTCCCGGCTGGCTTCAGCTGGTTTGCCAAGCCCGGCCCGGCCATGTGCGCTATCTTCATGGCCAATATCTGGCGCGGTTTTTCCTTTATTGCGCTGATGATTTATGCCAAAATGCAGACCGTGCCGGATTCCCATCTGGAGGCAGCTTCCATTGACGGCGCCGGTCCCTGGCAGCGCTTCTGGTATATTCTGCTGCCCTACATCAGCCCGGTGATGGCCACCTGCGTGTTTTTGACCTTCCTGTGGTCGTTCAATGCATTTGACATCATCAAGGTGATGACCGACGGCGGCCCGCTGAAGTCCACCAATACGCTTGCATTGCTGGTTAACCGCGAAGCGTTTTCCTATCTGGAAATCAGCCGTGCCTGTACGATGGCGGTGATCATGCTACTGATTCTGCTGGCATGTGCCGGTGTGCTGCTGGCTGCATGGAAGCTGCTGCAGGCGCTGGGAAGGCTGATGGAAAGGAGGAACGGCTGATGAACGCTGTAAAGGGCAGACACGACGCCCGCTGGCTTGCGCGAAGAATTGGACTGTACCTGATTTTCGCCGTGCTGGTTGTGATTATCTTTTTCCCGTTTTACTGGATTATCGTTACCTCTCTCAAACCGCAGACCGGTATCTATGCAGATATCCGCCTGCTTCCCACAAGCGTCACACTGGAAAACTATGCCTATGCCATTGCCCAGAGCAATGTGTTCCAGTTCTCGCTTAACAGCATCATTGTCAGCGTTGCAAGCATGGTAACTACCGTTACCCTGAGCGTAATGGCGGTCTATCCGCTGGTGCGCATGCAGTTCAGGGGCAAAAAACTGTTCTATGGTCTGATGGCCAGCACGCAGGTGTTTCCCATGGTAATCACCATTTTGCCGCTGTACATGTTCTTCCGTAAACTGAATCTGTACAACTCCTTCACATCGCTGATCCTTTTGTATACGGCCACCGGCCTGCCTACCTGTATCGTGCTGCTGATGGGGCATTTCCGAGATGTGCCTGCTGAACTGGAGGACGCGGCGTTTATTGACGGCTGCAGCCGCCTGCGCTGCCTGCTGCAGATTGTGCTGCCTGTTGTGACGCCGGCGGTGGTATCTGGCGGCATCTATGTGTTTTTGTCCAACTGGCAGGAGTATCTGGCGGCGTCTTCGCTGATAGCCGACCGCAACAAGTATACCCTTACGCTGGGTTTGACGCTTTTCAAAACACAGCACTCCACCAACTGGGGAGCGCTGATGGCTACTTCCGTCATTCTGGCCGTTCCGGCCATTATCCTGTTTTTCCTGATTGAGGATTACTTCATCGACAGCATGGCAGGCTCCATCAAGGAATAAGGAGGACGTAACAATGAAACAGCTGCATATGGTGTGCAATGCTCATTTGGATCCTGTGTGGCTATGGGAGTGGGAGGAAGGCGCTGCAGAGGCGCTTTCCACCTTCAGGGTTGCAGCGGATTTCTGTGAGCAGTATCAGGGGTTTGTGTTCAACCACAATGAAGCTTTGCTGTATCAGTGGGTGGAGGAGTATGAACCCGCGCTGTTTGAGCGGATTCGCAGGCTGGTGAAGGACGGACGCTGGCATATCATGGGCGGCTGGTACCTGCAGCCCGATTGTGTGATGCCCAATGGCGAGTCCATCACCCGGCAGATTCTGCGCGGCAGACAATACTTTGAAGAAAAGTTCGGCAAGGCTCCGGAAACAGCCATCAACTTTGACTCTTTCGGCCATTCGAGGGGTCTGGTTCAGATTTTGATAAAAAGCGGTTATTCCTCCTATGTGATGTGCCGCCCCGGTGATGTGAAGAACGAACTTGAACAAAATGATCTGATCTGGAAGGGCTTTGACGGATCAGAGGTGCTGGTGCACCACTGCGCAGACGCCGCCTACAGCACCCGTTACGGCGAGGCTGCTGAAACCATGGAGCCGTGGATGGAAAAGAATGCGGGCCGCGAAACCGGCCTGTGGCTCTGGGGTGTGGGCGACCATGGTGGCGGACCGTCCCGCAAGGATCTGGAGGATCTGCAGGAGCTGATGCAGCGTCATCCTGAAACAGAAATTCTGCATTCCACGCCGGAGGCGTATTTTGAAACGCTTGACCGCAGCAAACTGCCGGTGTGGGATCGACCGCTGACCCCGGAGCTGTTTGGCTGCTACGTATCCCTGAGCCGCATCAAAAAGATGCACCGCGCGCTGGAGGATCGTCTTTACGCCACAGAAAAATTGCTGTCGCTGGCCGCTGTACAGAAACTGCTGCCCTATCCGAAGCAGGAAATGCAGCAGGCGGAAAAGGCGCTGCTGTTTGCGGAGTTCCATGACATTCTTCCCGGCTCGTGCATTCCGTCTGTGGAAACCGCCGCGCTTGACAAAATCAGCTATGGCATGGAAATCCTCTCCCAGCTTCGCATGAAGGCGGTCTTTGCGCTCAGTCAGGGACTGCCACAGGTAAAGCAGGGAGAGAGCACACTGCTGGTGTACAATCCGCATCCCTATGAGATTGAGGAGCTTGTGCAGTGCGAACTGATGACCGCACAGCAGAATTTTTCGACGGGCTTCCTGTATCCCACGGTATGGCAGGATGGGCAGCGCATTCCCTCGCAGCCCGGCGTGCCGGAAACCAGCATGTGGATTGACTGGCGCAAAAAGGTTATCTTCCGTGCAAAGCTCAAGCCCTGCTCGGTTACCCGCTTTGACTGCCGCTTTGAGATGTCGCCTGCCAGACCCAGGCCTGAAACGCCGCAGGGCGACATCCTGTTTGACAATGGTGAAATGCAGGTGCGCATCAACCATCTCACCGGCAGGGTGGACCGCTATTGCCGAAACGGAAAACCCTATTTGGAGGAAGGCAGCTTTGCACTCAACGTCTATGACGACGGTTTTGACACCTGGCATTTTGGCGATCCGTATTCCAAAGCGCTTGTGGGTGCTTTTGAACTGATGTCGCCTGAGGAATGTGCAGAATTCTGTGCGGTTCCCGTGCCTGCGCTGCCGCCTGTGCATGTGGCAGAAGACGGCGAAGTGCGCATGGTGGTGGAGTCGGCGCTGAAATACCGTTCCTCCAAAATGCTTTTGCGCTACATTCTGCCCAAACAGGGCGGTGAACTGGGCATCGAAATCCGTCTGTTCTGGCAGGAAAAAAACAAAATTGCCAAGCTGGTGCTCAATACCGCGCTGGCAGGAGCCCAGCACTGCGGCCAGACGATCTGGGGTACGCAAAACATGGATGCAACCGGCCGCGAGGACGTATGCCTGCGCTGGTGCGGCCTGAAGGCAGCCGACTTTTTCCTGACGGTGATCAACAATGGCGCCTGTTCCTCCTCCGTTGGCGAAAACGGCGAGCTGCGGCTGCCGCTGCTGCGCTCTGCAGCCTACGGCACCTCGGATTCCGAAGACGGCGTGATGTGCAACCGTCCTGATTACTGCTACAAGGAGCGCATGGATCAGGGCGAATGCTGCTTCAGCTTCTGGCTGCAGGGCCAGGAGCCTGAGAAGCGTGCGGTACTCATCGACCGCGAGGCACAGGTTCACGGCGAAGCACCGTATGCGCTTGCGCTCAACCCGTCGGGTACAGGAAAGGCGCACACCAACGGCCTGCTTTCTATCGAACATCCGTCCGTACTGCTGGAAGCTCTGAAGCCGGCGGAGGATGGAAATGGATTTGTTCTGCGCATCCGCAATCCGCTGGATACGTCGGTGCACTGCACGGTGCGTTTTGCGCAGCAGGAAGCTGAACTGGAGCTTGGAGCGTTTGAGGTGCAGACCTGGCGCCTGAATCCGGCTGACGCTGCGCTGACCCAGACGGAACTGCTGACATGAGGAGCAGAGAATGCAGTCTGAAAAGATACTGAGTGCTGTGAAGCAGGCATCGCTGACCATGCAGCGCTACAACTGGGAGCAGGGCGTTGCTGCTCAGGCTTTTCTGGAGGCGGGAGACGCTGAAACGGCGATTCTGATGGTCGTGGAAAGCGTACACCGTCAAACCGCAGATGGACGCTGCTCCCAGATAGGCGAACCGCTGGCGGCAACCGATCCCTGTTCTGTTGGCGAGGCATTGATTGATGCTTGCGAACAGACAAAGGAACCGGATCTGCTTCGGGCGAAGGACAAGCTGCTGCACTGGGCTCTCAGCGCTGCGCCCCGAAACGCGGACGGTTTGGTGTACCATTTGTGTGATCGTCAGGAAATATGGGTTGATTCCATGTATATGCTGCCGCCTTTTCTGGCGCGCGCCGGATACTGCGATGAGGCGCTGCAGCAGCTGAATGGGTATTGGCGGCTGCTGTGGAATTCTGAAAATGGGTTGTTGGCTCACCGCTGGGACGACAGTGCAAAGCGCTTTGTTCGCAAGGACGCATGGGCTGTTGGAAATGGATGGGCTGCTGCCGGGATGGTGCGAGTCCGCAGCCTGCTGCCCGCGGACTATGAAGCTGAACGGCAGCAGATTACCCTTCGGCTGAAAAAACTGCTGGAAACAGCTGTTTAGTATCAGCGGGCGGACGGCCTGTTTCACGACGTTTTGGATGATCCTTCCACCTTCTCGGAGGTGAACGCCGGGCAAATGTTTGCCTATACCATCTACCGCGGGGTGAGTGAAGGCTGGCTTGACCGCGTGCTGCTGCCAGCTGCGGAGCGTGCGCGCATGGCGGTGCTGAATGCTGTGGACCGTTATGGCATTGTGCGTAACGTTTGTGGTGCGCCGGATTTTGACAGTCCGGGGTCTGCATCAGAAGCACAGTCGTTTTTCATTCTGATGGAAGCTGCGCGAAAAGCCTGTACCATGTTATAAACGTGCTCAGAAAAAAGGAATCTGCGTGCTGCAGATTCCTTTTTTGATTGCATTTCCAATGTATAAATGGTATAATCATACGATCATACATCTTATTTGTTATACTGAGGTGGACAGTTTGGATATTTTGGACACACGGGCTAAAACGCCTCTTTATCTGGAGCTGTACCGAAAGCTGTGTCAGGAAATTGAAAGCGGCAAATATGCGGTGGGGGAAAAGCTTCCCAGTGAGAAGGAGATTGCCGAGCAAAATAACGTAAGCCGCATTACCAGCAAGCACGCCATGGAACAGCTGGTGAGCGAGGGGTATGTCAGGCGCTTTGCCGGAAGGGGAACCTTTGTGTCCTCTCTCTCCGGCAGTGCCGTTTTAGCTGAAACCGCTGAAGAATCCGCCGCGCCTGCCGCACAGAAGGCTTCGAAGCTGATTGGCGTGATCATGGAAGGCATGTCGAACGACTTCGGCGCGGAAATTCTGATGGGCATCGAGCAGAAATGTGCCGAGCTGGACTACAGCGCTGTTGTGAAGTTTACCTATGGAAACGAGGAACGGGAAGCGGCTTGTATCAACGAATTGCTTGAGGCTGGCGTTTCGGGCATTGTGCTCATGTGCGTCTATGACGAGGTGTACAGCCCTGTAGTGATGAAGCTGGCGCTGGATGGTTTCCCGCTGGTGTTTCTGGATCGTTCGCTCAAGGGTCTGGCCGTTCCGTTTGTGGGCACCAATCATCTGGAGGCTTCCCGGCAGATCACCGGCAAGCTGCTGGAGCGCGGACATACCAGCCTCGCGCTGGCGCTGTTTGACGAATCGCACAACACCAGCAGCGCAGAGGAGCGCGTGGTTGGCTATGTGGAAAGCTGTCTTACTCACAATCTGCTTTGCGGCAGCAAACGTATTTCACTCAAGCGCGAGGATATTCACCGGCCCAAGCCTGAGGAACGCGCTCGCAATGTGCAGATCATCCGTGAGTTTTTCAACCAGAACCCGGATACGACGGCCTGCCTGGCGCTTTCCGCACGCGTGGCCTGTATTCTGCTGGAAGCCCTGAGCAAGGTGGAAAACCGCGTGCAGCTTGTGGCAGCGTTTGATGGCCCCCGCAATTGCATACAGACTCCATGCGAATTTGTGTATGTGGAGCAGGATCAGTTCCTGATGGGCAAAACCGCCTGTACCCGCCTGGTGGATGCAGTGGAAAAGCGCGAAGTTCCGATGGTGACCTACATTCCTCATCAGTTGATACCGTAAGCAGACCAATCCCCGGCACATTGATCGTGCCGGGGATTGTTTTATTCAAATGCGCCAACGCATTCCGTGAGCTGCTCCAGACTGGAAAAGGCAGTGACCGGAATGGCTGTCACGGGCTGCCGTTCAAAATACCGCAGGCTCTCCTGTGTTACCTGCGCAGCCGTTTCCAGCTTTTGCATCAACAGAAACCGCTGCTCGTTGGCAAGATTGTCATAGGTGCGGCGCTGCTCATCAGAAAGCGGCCTGCCTGCGAAGCGCCGGGTGAAGTAGCCCTTTGCCAGCGATGTGAAGCACATGAAATTCAGCTCTGTATGCAAACCCAGCTGCATCATTTCTTCATCCATCACCACGTAGTCGCGCGGCAGGGCTTCACGGTTGGGCTGGGCCATGCTCCACAGCAGTTCGTTGACCACAAAGGGCGTTTTTCCATGCGCGTTGGCGTATTGGTTCGCCTCGGCTGTCCGGGCGGCGGTCCAGTTGGAGCAGGCCAGATACCGTACGTGTCCGCTTCGCACGAAGCCGTCCAGACAGTCCATGATTTCGCTCACGGGCAGAGAAGGGTTGTCGCGGTGCAGCATGTAGAGGTCGATGTAATCTGTTTGCAGACAATCCAGACTTTCTGCCAGATCCATGGTCAGCTGTTCGGGGGTGACGCGGCTGACGTCTGGCGCATCAAAATCAAAATGTCCGCCCTTGGTACAGAGGATGAGATCGGAACGCCGGCGGCGCTTCAGCCAGCGACCGATAGCCTTTTCCGAACGGTTTCGTTCGCCGGTCTCCCAGTTGCTGTAAACATGGGCGGTATCCACAAAATTGCCGCCATGCTCCAAAAACAGATCCAGCTGAGCATCCACCTGCTTTTGAGGAATGGTAAGACCGTATTGTGCGGTACCCATGCACAGACGGGAAACCACAAGATCGGTATGGGAAAGACGGACGGTTCTCATTCTGTACTGCCTCCTGAAAAACACTTTACTTGCAATGATATATTTGATATATTATATAATATCGTTTCAAAAATGACAAGGAGGAACGAGGAATGGATTACATCGCCAATGAAAACCGTTACGATACCATGCAGTACCGCCGCTGCGGCAAAAGCGGCCTGATGCTTCCTGCCATCTCGCTGGGGCTGTGGCATAATTTTGGCAATATCACGCCCTTCGGCGTGCAGCAGAGCATGCTGCGCACCGCCTTTGACAACGGCATTACCCATTTTGATCTGGCCAACAACTATGGCCCGCCCTATGGAGAGGCAGAGCGCAACTTCGGCGTGCATATGCTGTGCGACTGGAAACCCTACCGTGATGAGCTGATCCTTTCCACCAAGGCTGGATACGATATGTGGAAGGGCCCGTACGGCGATCACGGCAGCCGCAAGTATCTGATTGCCAGCCTTGATCAAAGCCTGAAGCGCATGAATGTGGAATACGTGGACATTTTCTATCATCATCGCCCGGATCCGGAAACGCCCATTGAGGAGACGGCGGGCGCGCTGGAACAGATTCTTCGCAGCGGCAAGGCGCTGTATGTAGGCGTATCCAACTACAACGCCCAGCAGACCGACGCCATGGTGAAAATGCTGGGTTCCCTGGGCACGCACCTGCTGATTCATCAGCCCAGCTACTCCATGCTGAACCGTCATATTGAGGCGCCCATGGAAGGCGTTGGCAGCCTGACGGATGTGCTGCGTCGTGAGGGCGTGGGCTGCATCTGCTTTGCACCGCTGCAGAACGGTCTGCTCACGGGCAAGTATCTCAACGGCATTCCGGCGGATTCCCGCGCGGCGCACGACCCGCGCTACCTGAAGCCCTCGGCCATCACCGGGGACAAGCTGGCAAAGATCAGCAAGCTCAACGATCTGGCCGCCAGACGCGGACAGAAGCTGGCGCAGATGGCGCTGCAGTGGGTGCTGCGTGATGAGGTGGTTACCTCCGCGCTCATCGGTGCAAGCCGTGCTGAACAGATCATCGAAAACGTTGCTGCACTTTCCGGCCCTGCCTTCACAGCTGAAGAACTGGCGCTGATTGACGAAATTGTTCGCTGATTCGGTATCTAATGAAACCCACGCATCGTTTACGGTGCGTGGGTTTTCTGCATGTTTTGGCTCTTTGCAGTTATCGTTTCATACATTGCGGTCCATAACGCAGGGAACGGAGGCAGATGAGCAGACGATGATCTCATAGGGAACGCATGTGGCAAGGGGAACAGCACAGCCCTTGATTTTCTCCATCAGACGGATCGCTCCAAGCTCGCCGATGCGCTTTTGATTCTGCTGCACATACAGCAGATCATACGGCATGTGGAGCGTTTCGCAGGGGCCGTCAAAGGATGCAATTGCGAATCGCCGCGGAGGCATTTCATTCAGAGCCTGGATGACAGCCTCTGCGATCTCGGCGCGCAGCGCCACAAACGCGGTGGTTTCCGGGTTTTGCTGCAGATAGTCTTTGGTGCGGCGTATGTTTTCAGCGCGTGCCTCGGCTGAAGGCGCCAAAAGGGATTCGGGAATCAGGATCAGCCTCCTGCTGCCGCAGAGCAGATTGTGCTCCAGACAGCACTGCACATAGCCCTGGATACGGCTGTCGGCACTGCTGGTGTTGGAAGGGCCTTCCGCCATGGCAAGCGCCAGGTGGGTGTGATTCATGCTGACAAGCTGATGGGTGATTTGTCTGGCAGCTTCATAGTGAGGAGTGCCCACATAGGGGATGGGCAGTCCGCTGAGTGACCTGTCCAGAAAGATGAGCGGAAATCCTTCCAAAGCAAGCTTCATGATGGTGGGATTGTATACTTCGTTGTATACGCACATCAAAATGATGCCGCTTACGCCTTCCTGTAGCAATTCCTCTATGCAGGCCCGTTCACGCTCCTCGTCGCCGTAGCTGAATTTGAGGATGATGGAATACCCGGCTTCGGCGCATTGGTGCTCAATGCCAAACAGCATGTCAATGCCAAAGGCGGGATGAATGCCTTCCATCACCACGCCAATCAGCCGGGAAGCAGGAGCAGGCTTTGCTGCAGCCTGTGCAGCAGGCGGGACTGCCGTGCGGGAAAGAATATAGGAGCCTTTCCCCGCATATCGCTGAATATAGCCTTCTTCGGCAAGGCGGTCCAGCGCATGACGGCTGGTGACACGGCTGACGTTATACTGGCGGGCAATCTGCATTTCCGTTGGCAGCTTTGATCCCACCGGATAGTCGCCGGATTCGATTTTGGTGCGAAGCAATTGGTACAGGCTCAGATAGAGAGGTGTGTGCGGAGCAGTTTTGTTCATGTCGATACCCTCACCTGATTGTGGTGATGATATTATAACATATCAAACATATCTATTTCAATCGAATATAATATAATTATTATAACAAACATGTTGATAATGAATCGTGCGTGTGATATGATTCCAAATGTAAGGAATGGTTAGCAAAGCGCCAATTGGCACGGCAGGCATTTTGGATTGCTCTGCTGTCAATACAGGAGCCCCGTCGTTTTCTTCGCCGCACGGATTCATGTTGGGTCTGTTTCATGGGTACGCAAGTATACTTCCGCCGTGCAGCAGTTCTTTATGGTACACCCCTTCAAGACAGCCTTCCTTTTCTTGAAAGCCATTGTGGCTGCCATGACGAAGACGAGCGACTGCGCTTTGGGAATTCCGGTTTGCAGCACCGGGATTCCCACCTTTTCCCCAATCGTGCATTCTGATAGAAACGAAGTGAAGACGGCATGAACGTAATGGATCGGATGACAGCCCCGGTATATCAGCAGCTGAAGGAAAAAGGCCGCGAAAAACTGGCCGAAATGTATACCCGCTGCTTCCGCAGCACGTGGGACACCACGCTGCAACGGGCGGACGGCACCGTTTTTCTGGTAACAGGCGATATTTCCGCCATGTGGCTGCGTGATTCTTCTGCACAGGTTTATCATTATCTGCCTCATGCAAACGAAATTCCCGAAGTGGCAGACGCCATTGAACAGATGCTCAGGCGTCAGTTCATGTATATCTCCATCGATCCCTATGCCAACGCCTTCAACAAGGAGGCCAACGGCAATAAGCTCCACCATGACAGAACCAACTGGACAGCTGAACAGAAGGAATGGATCTGGGAACGCAAATACGAGATCGATTCCCTGTGCTATCCCATTCGTCTGGCGCACGGCTTCTGGAAGGAAACCGGCAATGCGGCCTGGTGCGACGAAACTTTCCTCAAGGCCGTAGATGCTATTCTGACGCTGTGGGAAACCGAACAGCATCACTGCGAAAAATCTCCCTACACCTTCGAACGCATTGTGGACTGTCCTCCGTCCGATACGCTGGTGAATGGGGGAAAGGGCGCGCCCGTTGCCTATACAGGCATGACTTGGAGCGGCTTCCGCCCCAGCGACGACGCCTGCCAATACGGCTACCTGATTCCGGCAAACTTTTTTGCGCGTCATGCGCTGGAACAGCTGAAGGAACTGATTGCTGCGCTGGCGCCTGATGCGGCGCTGGAGGCGCGCATCGCCAAGCTGCATGAGGAGATCGAAGAAGGCCTGCGCAAGTATGCTGTTGTGCACCACGAAACCTTTGGCGACGTCTATGCCTACGAAGTGGATGGTATGGGCCATTACAACCTGATGGATGATGCGAACGTTCCCAGCCTCCTCAGCCTTCCGTATCTGGGCTGCCTGAGCGCGGACGACCCTGTTTACCAGAATACCCGCAAAATGCTTCTGAGCAGGGCAAACCCCTACTACTATGAAGGCACGGCGGCCAAAGGCATCGGCAGTCCTCACACGCCCGAAAACTTTGTTTGGCCGATCTCCTTGTGCATTCAGGGCCTTACTGCTCAGGACGGCGAAGAAATCCGCAAACTGGCGGATATGCTGGAAAACCTGGACGCCGGCACCTTCCTGATGCACGAAGGCGTGAATGTCAACGATACCGCAGACTTTACGCGTCCATGGTTCGCCTGGGCCAATTCCATCTTCAGTGAGTTTGTGGAAAAGGCCATTCCCTGTCTGTGAACTCTACAGGCCACGCGCCTGCAGAAAATAAAAAAGGAGGAAAACCCCATGCGTAAGATCCTTTCTCTGGTTCTGGCGATGATGATGGTGCTCTCCATGTGCACCGTCGCTGTCGCCGAGGAAATGACCGCCGTCGGCACTCCCCCGCAAAGAGACCCTGATCGTTGAGTCTCAGAACGGCACCGACGTACCCGGACAGTTCAACAGCTACATGTCCGGCACCCAGATGGGCTTCGGCATCCATCAGCTCATGTCTGCTATGATGTGGGAAATGGACACCGCGTCCGGCAACCAGTTCGGCGAAGTGGCTGACGGCATGCCCGTCTCCAACGAAGACTTCACCGAGCACACCGTCAAGATCCGTCAGGGCATCAAGTGGTCCGACGGCGAAGACCTGAACGCTGACGACGTCGTGTTCACCCTGAACATGATCCTGAGCAATGCCAACATCGGCTGCTCTGCCGCTTTCAACGCCGTGTTCGCCGGCATTGAAAAGATCGACGATTACACCGTCAAGTTCATCACCAAAGAGTCCTTCCCCCGTCTGGCTCTGCGCTACGGCGTTACCATCTGGGGCAACGACTTCCGCATTGTACCTGAGCACGTCTACTCCAAGGTTGAGGACGTGACCACCTTCAAGGATGAGAATCCTGTTGTGGCCGGTCCCTACACCGTCAAGGAGTACGATCCCAATGGTCAGTGGGTGCTGTACCAGCTCCGCGAGGACTGGCAGAACTCCACCGTGGCTGTTGTGGAAGGCCTGACCGAAGCTCCCGCCGCCAAGTACATCTGGTTCCGCTTCCTGGGCGACGCCACCACCCGTCAGATGGCCATGATCAACAACGAAGTTGACATCCTCTGCGAAGTGACTCCCGAGATGCTGGACGTGATGATCGCTGCCAACGACAAGATCGCCTGCTGGTATGACGAGTTCCCCTATGCCACCTCCGATGACCCCTGCTCCAAGGGTCTGGGCTTCTCCATCGGTCAGGACGCTCCCTACGACAGTGCTGACTTCCGCTGGGCCATCGCTCTGGCTCTGAACTTCGACGAAGTCTCCCTGTCCATCTTCGACGGCGTTGGCCGTGCCTCCGTGTTCCCGATCATCACCGCCACCAGCGCTGGCCAGAACCTGTATTACAAGCCTCTGCTTGACTGGGTGAGCAACCTCGAGCTGGATCTGGGTAACGGCACCACCTTCAAGCCATGGGATCCCGACTACGCCAAGCGTATGGCCGAAACTCTGGGCATCGAAGGCACTGAGGAAGAACTCATCGAAATGTTCGGCGTTGGCTGCTGGAAGTACGCTCCCGAAGCCGCCGAGAAGCTGCTGATCAAGGCCGGTCTGGAAAAGAAGGATGACGGCTGGTACTTCAATGGCGAAAAGTTCACCGTGGCGCTGACCTACCTGGCTGACGCTGAGCATCAGGCTGGCCGCGGCGTGCAGGCAGCCTATGACCAGCTGACGAAGTTCGGTCTGGACTGCACCATCGCTTCCGAGTCCTCCGCTACCTGGGATACCAACAACGGCACTGGCGAATTCAATATCCGCGGCATCTGGCCTACCGGCTTCATTACGAAGGATATCTACTCCCAGATTTCCGGTTGGGACGCCGATCTGATCACCCCCGTTGGCCAGACCACCTCTGGTCAGGGTACCCGCTGGAACAACGCCGAAGCGACCGCTATCATCAAGGAACTGGCCACCCTGTCTCCCGATGACGAGCGCTCCTACGAGCTGGGCCTTGAGTTCCTGAAGATCGCCATCCAGGATATGCCCTTCATTGGCTTCCACTCTGGCGTGAAGTTCGTTCCCACCAACAGCTCCGTTTGGGAAGGCTATCCCAATGCTGAGAATCCCTACAACGGTCCCTGGTGGTGGTGGAGCTGCTTCAAGTACATCGTGCCCCACATCACCCCTGTGGCTGAATAATGGGTAACGAGTGCTTGTTGTAAGCACACTTCCGGGCACGCGCCGCCATCCGGCGGTGCGTGCCCTCTTGGCATTTCTCACGTCCGCTTGGGCGCGCCCCCGCTGTGGCGGTGAGGCCGCTGTGAACAATAGCAAAAAGGGGTGTGACCCGTGAAGTTCTGGAAGTATTTTGGTTTGCGACTGCTGACCTGGGCGCTGACCATTATGATCGGCGTTACGTTTATCTTCTTCATTCCCCGCATGTTCCCATCTGATCCCGTGGAAACCATGATGGGCCAGATCGAAGCGCGTTCCGGCTCCATGGACCCCGTAGCCAAAGAAGCCATGCGCAAACAGCTGCGCGTGCAGTTCGGTCTGGAAGGCTCACTGTGGGATCAGTATGTTTCGTTCCTGTGGAATGGTTTGCTCCACTTTGACTTCGGCCCGTCGCTGATGAGTTTCCCGACGCCGGCCAAGGACATCATTCTTCGCAATTTGCCGTACACCGTAGGCCTGTCGCTGTTTACCACGGTTGTGGCATGGTGCATCGGCAACCTGATCGGCTTGCTGGCCGGTTTCCGTAAAAACAAACGCTCGTCCAAAATTCTGGAAGGCATCGCTATCTGCATTTACCCGATTCCATACTTCATCGTGGCATTGGTATTGCAGATTGTATTTTCCTTCGTGCTGGGCTGGTTCCCGCTGACAACCACCATCATGTACAGCGGCGGCCTGTGGAAGTTTATTGCTTCTCTGCTGAAGGCCTCCGTTCTGCCGGCTGTGTCCATGCTGCTGCTTGGTACGGGCTGGTGGATCATCTCCATGAAATCGCTGGCAGCCACCACGGCGGAAGAGGACTTTGTTCTCTATGCCCGCTATCGCGGTCTGAGCGAAGGCAAGATCGGCTCCAGCTATGTGTTCCGCAATTCCATCCTGACCCAGATCACGGCGCTCGCCATGAGCCTGGGCGGAGTTTTCAACGGCTCGATCATGACCGAAATCATCTTTACTTACCCCGGCGTAGGTACGCTGATTCAGGACGCTATCGTTCAGTCGGACTACAACATGATTCTGGGCTGTATCACCATTTCCATTGTCGCTATTGCAACCTGTATGCGCACCTGTTTCCTTCAAAACAAACGGAAATGGCTAGTCGGTTAAATGTTGAAAGGAGCCTTGAGCATGTCAGCAAAGAATTGTGATCACTGTAATCGTTGGCGCAGCAAGACGGTATCCTTCCGCATGTCGCCGGAGGAAAACTCGCTGC
>JAEDGL010000008.1 GCA_016297535.1 Clostridia bacterium
TCATAGTTTTCGTTATGATTGGACATGGCAGTCTGAGACCTCCTCCATTAATGTTACAGACGAAATGTACCCACGTACACATCGTGGATATTTTAACATAGTTCCCTGCAAATTGCACGTACTTTCCCGTATATTTGTGAATTTTTTGTTGATTGATGGGGATGTTGCATGAATTTCGTTGAATTGAACAAAAAAACATACCGCATTTTTAAAAGAAACACGGTATGATGAAAAGAGTTTATCCGCCCTGCCTGGAACGGATCAGATCAAGCACCGCCTTTGCCGTTGGCTGCACGGGAAGCTCAAACACACGCTCCTGGATCTCCTCCAGCCGGTGCGCATCGCTTGAATAAAGCAAAAAACGTCCCTTGGTTGCATAGGCGGGGCAATCCACGCCCCTGTACACCTCCACAACCGGATATTCCGGCAAAAAGGGCATCAGTCCCAAAGCGCCGATCATGCCGTTGCTGCCGCGATTGATGTGAGCGGGGAGCGCAAGTCCGTTATGCAACCGTACAAGCCCGCATACCTCATTGATGCTTAAATCCGTTGCATTGATCAGCAGCTTGTCAAGCGTTCCGCTGGGCGTATCTCCATTGCGCATCATCAGCTGATTGCCAAACAGCGCCGGCTGGTTGCTGATGGACGGCAGATGCGCGTAGACCTCGTCGCCGGCGCGCAATGCATCCTCTAAGGTTGGGAAGTAGGCAAGCATGTGCACTTCCTCGCGGGAGGTGATTTCCATTCCCGGAATCACCTCTACCCCATATTCCCTGCCGGCTGCCATGGCATCCTCCGCGTTAAGCGCGGTATTGTGATCCGTAATGGCAATTACGTCAAGCCCCTTGATTTTGGCCATGCCCACCATGTTCCATGGCGTCATGTCATCCTCGGCGCAGGGCGAAAGACAGCTGTGCAGGTGCAAATCGCAAAATGCGCCCATTATTCCGCAGGCGGCAACACGCCGGCCTGGCCCATCAGCACGCAGACTTCATAGGCGGTTTTATCGGTTGCAAGCATGGGCATTTCTTCGTCCATTGCCTTTTTCAGGCTGGCTTCCTCGGGCTGCACGCCTTCTACCAGAATCACGCAGGCCATTTCCATCAAAACAGAAACAGCGATCACATTCATATGGGTCTGAACGGTGCACCAGGCCATACCCGCTTTGCCGTGAGCAAGCACCCAGCTGAGCAGGTCGCAGGAGTAGCCGCAGGAAATTTCCGCGTCCAGGTTTGCTTCAGGGTTCAGATTTTTCGCGCCGATTAGCTCCATCAGTTGACTTACTTTCATTGCCGTTTACTCCTTTATTCTCTTGTGGTTTTGGCCAGCTCCACCATCTGCTGCGCCATCACCTTGAGTCGTTCTTTGAGAATGTGAATGCAATCCATCTCCGTTGCAAAGCCGCGCACAATATCCTCGGCAAAGGTTCGGCAGGTGGGGCTTCCGCAGCTGCCGCAATCGTAGCCCGGCAGCCGGGCGGCTATCTCTTCCATCCGCTCAATTTTGCGCATGGCTTCCACAATATCGTCGTCAAGACGCATGGCCTTGTTGGCGGTTATGTTCTTGTCCAGAAACAGCGGGTACTTGTTCAGATAGGATGCATTGATCTTTTCATCCGGATGCGTAATATCGCATCCGTGCATCAGCGTGCGGACTACCCCTCTGGCGATGTAATTGTTTTCAAAGGTAAGCGGGCCTCCCACGCAGCCGCCGGTACAGGCGGAGCCTTCAAAAAACACCAGGTCAGGTAGCTTATCGTTTTCAATTTCCTCCAGCACGCGAATGACATTCTCAATGCCGTCCACGCTCATGCTGTGCTCCGGGCACACAGCCGCAGCCTCGCCGCCGCTGTTGGCCCATCCTACGCCGTAGGAGGTTGCCCGGGCAATGTTTGTATCGACGGGGATTTTTTTAAGCTGGCTGCTGAGCAGTCCATAAATCTCCATCATAGAGATAGCGCCGTCTACTGCGGATGTTTCGTGACCAATGGGATTGCGGATCGCCGTCATTTTGGCGGCGCAGGGAGTGATAAAAAAGCAGCCGACATCCTCCGGCGCAGCGTCATGCTTGCGGCAAAACTCCCGCTTGGCTACCATAGCCGCCACCTCCATGGGCTGGCGGATATCAATGATGTGCGAGATCAAGCCGGGAAAACGCACGCGAATCAGACGCACAATGGCCGGGCACGCCGAGGAGATGATGGGATAATCATCCCGGTCAATGCTGCGCATTCTTTCGCGAATGGCGCGGGTAACGATGTCCGCGCCTTCCGCCACCTCATATACATCGTCAAAGCCGATTCTCAGAAGGCCTTCCAGCACCTGCGAAGCGCTGGCAAGCTGTTTGAACTGGCCATACAGCGACGGGGCGGGCAGCGCGATTTTATACTTGAAACGGTTGATGGACGCGAGCGGATCGGTTTGGGCATACTTGGCATGGTATTCGCAAACACGGATGCACTCGCCGCAGTCGATGCAGCGCTCGTCAATAATATGCGCGCGGCCACCGCGCACGCGGATTGCCTCCGTAGGGCAGCGGCGCAGGCAGTTGGTGCAGGCCTTGCATTTTTCCTTGTCAAGGCGCACCGAATGAAAACGTTTGTCGTTCATTGCTTCCTCCGAATGTCTCAGGCATCCTTCAAATCAAAACGCATCTGAATGGTGGTTCCCTTTCCCAGCTCGCTTTCAATGCTGAATCCATCTGCATTACGCTTCATATTGGGCAAGCCCATACCGGCGCCAAAGCCCAGATCGCGCGCTTCCTCGCTGGCTGTGGAGTAACCCTCCTGCATGGCCTTGCTTACATCCGCAATGCCGGGGCCTACATCCGCGGAAATCAGAACAATGCTACTGGGAGTCATTTCCAGCGTAAGCTGGCCGCCCAGGCTGTGAATAATCAGGTTAAGCTCCGCTTCATAGCTGGCAACGGCCACGCGGCGCAGCACGGTGGTGCCGATGCCGATTTGCTTGAGCTTGCGCTTGATGCTGGCTGAGGCATCCCCCGCCGTTTGAAACTCGCCCGCTTGTACATCGTAGGTGTTTTTCAAGATTGTAGCTTCCATTTTTCTTTCTCCCTGCTTATGCGCCTGTACGGACATTTTTGCTGCGGATGCCTGCCTCATACATCAGGCCGCAGGTGGTATAGCAGTTGTGCGCGGTTGCAAGCACCACAATATCCAGATCGCGCGCCTCCTCCAGCAGATCATCCGACGGAATTTTACCGCGGGCGTATACAATGCAGTGAATGTCCACCATTTCCGCCGTGCGTATAACATGGATATTCGTCAGGCCGGTAATCAGCACCGTTTTATCCGTAACAAAGGCGAGCACATCGCTCATCAGATCGCTGGAAAAGGCGTTGTTCACCTCCTGATCCAGCTTATCTTCCCCGCAAAGTACCTTTGCATCCAGCGTAGAAACCAGTTCCCTGATCGTCATGGTTAGAGCCTCCTATGTATGGTTCAATGTATCGTACACATCCTGAATGCGCTGCAGCGTAACAAACAGCTGATATTTGAGCTTCATGCCCATCGACACAGCACTCTCGGCAGCCGAAAACGCAGCGGCAAATTGAGAGTAGTCCTCAAAGCAATTGAGAAGCGCCCGCACCGTTGCATGCACCGGCGCATCAAACCGCTGGCGAAGCCTGAGAGCAACCAGCTCTATCTGAGTTTGCAAGGCCGAAAGCCTCTCAACCGCCTCTGCGGCCGAAATCTCCTGCCGGTCCATCTGCACGGAAAGCGCCTGCAGCTGAGCAGCCAAATCACCGGCATGCACGAAAGCCGCCTGCAATATTTCGATCTGCCCCTGCATACCCGTAAGCCGCATACTGACAGCCGGGAACTGGATGGCGTAAAGATAGCTGTCAATATTGTGCTGATTGCGCAGCTGCTCGCGCACCTGCTGGGCGTCCTGCTGGCTGTGATACGCAGCCGCCAGCACGCGGTAGCGTCCATCCTGCCACAAATAACCAGCTGCACCCCGTTTTTGAAACGCAGAGGCGGATTGCATGGCGGTTTCCCTGTTTTCAAAAGCGCCAACCTGCAAGGCGTACCACGTGTTCGCGGGCAGCTCCACCAGCGCTTCAGTCATGGTTTCGTCGAAGGATTCTTCCAGCGGAGGCGGTGTTTCCGGTAGTACTCTTTCCAGAAAAAAGCCGCCGGGATCCCTTCTTGAAATCAAACCTGAAGCAACGATCAAAGCCGACGCCACAAGCAAAACGGCGCTTGCCAGGCGGTTATGGTTTCTTTTGGCGGGATATACGCGTTTCTGCTGTTCCACCCTTCATCTTTCCTTTCCATACGTTTTGAAAAAGGTATGATGAAAAAACTGAAACTATGAAAGCTGTACCTGTGCGGTTTGAAACCATGTATATTCATTATACTTGACATTTTTCCAGAATGCAAGATCTTCGAAAAAGCATTTCTTTTTCAAAAAAACACTCGTTCTCATGGTTTTCGCTACGCGGTTATGATATACTGGAAGCAGCCTGCTGGCTGCGTTTTGCATGTCGGCGAACAAACAAGGAGCTACGAACGCTATGCGCTACCATATTGATACCATTCCCGTTTGGGAAGCCATGGAGAAAGAAACGGCCTGTCCCCTGTGTGCACTCTACCAGAAATGTGAGGAAACGGAAATCGACCGCAGTCTGGGAGGCAGCGTGATGGAGCCCGACGCACGCATCCGCGTTAACGAACGGGGTATCTGCTGCAAGCATCACCAGCAGCTGTTTACGATGCAAAACCGCCTTGGACACGCTTTGCTGGTAGATTCTCATACCAAGGAGCATTTGAAAAAGCTGGATGAGCTAGACAGACTGATTCCGAAGGCTGCGCCCAAAAAGACCCTGTTTGGCAAAAGCAAAAACGATTCCATCCTTGCGCTGGCCGACGCTTTGCAGCAAATGAGCACCAGCTGCGTCATTTGCGAGGAGATTGACAGCCACATGCAGCGCTATCTGTATACCTTTTTGCACCTGTGGAAAACAGACAGCAAATTTCGAAAGACATGGGAAGCCTCCAGGGGGATGTGCCTGCCCCACGCTGCAGAGATTCTGCGGCACGCAGGCAAACATCTGAATGCTGCCCAGCAGGCCGAATTCGCGCAGAGCCTTCTTGACCTCGTCCAAAAAAATCTGGCTGAGGATGAAAAGGATCTGGAATGGTTTACGCTTAAGTTTGATTACCGCAACCAGTCCAAGCCCTGGGGCAACAGCCGCAACGCTCTGGAGCGCACCATCAACCGTCTGCGCGGCCTGTGCATTTCTCCCGAAGCTCCGCAAAAATAAAAAATGGCTGCTTTCATCGTTTGAAAGCAGCTCTTTTTTCAATCCAGCGGATTCTTTTCCCGGTCAAACTGCTCCAGCTGAACATCGGCCTCCTTGAAAATTTCAAGAGAAAAGGAATCGGGATAGCCCTGTTCATATACCACGCGTTTGATTCCAACGTTGACAATCATTTTGGCACAAACGGAGCAGGGCTGGTGCGTGCAATACAGCGTGGCGCCATCGATGGATATGCCCAGTTTGGCCGCCTGCAAAATGGCGTTTTGCTCGGCATGGATGGCATAGCACAGCTCCGCACGCGTGCCGGATTCAATATTCAGCTTTCGCCGCATGCATTCGCCCCGTTCCCGGCAGGTTTTTAAGCCGGCGGGCGCGCCGTTATAGCCTGTGGTCATAATCCGCTTATCCTTTACGATCACCGCGCCGATGCTTCGTCCTTCCACATTGCAGCTTGTCCAGCCCGAAATCAGGTAAGCCATCTTCATAAAGCGAACATCCCATTTATCCATGGTTTCGCCTCCTTTTCTTTTTGCATTATACACTACGCCGCGCGCCTTGACAATCCGCATTTTTCCCGTTTACGGCCCATATGCTCCCCTGTGGAGGCGAGACGATGAAGCTGGCGGGCGCGAAGAGGCAAACCCTATTTTTAACGGGCATCAATGCGGTTGTCCGCGCCCTTGGGTTAACCATGCGGGTGTGGATGTCCCGGCTTCTTGGCCCGGAGATTATGGGGGTCATTGAGCTTGCGCAAAGCGTTCACATGGTTGCCATCACCCCGCTCACTTCGGGACTGCCTGTTGCAATCAGCCGTCTTACAGCAAGGGCGGATGAACACAGCAGGCAGCGGGCGCTGGCCTCTGGATTATGGCTGGTAAGGAAGGCATCCCTGCTGCTGGTACCGCTGCTTTGGCTGTTTTCTCCCCTGATCGCCCGATGGATGGGCGACGTCAGAGTGCTTCCATCGCTGTGGTTTACCGCCCCCTGCATTCTGATTCTTGGCTACTCGGCCGCATATAACGGTTACTGTTATGGCTTGGAGCGAAGCGACCTGCCTGCATTGAGCGAGCTGATCGAGCAGCTTTTGCGCTTTACCCTCACCCTTCTCCTTTTGCATTGCCTAAAGCATTTGACGCCTTCCTGGCTTGCAGCCGTTCCCGTCGTTGCCACCATGACAGCCGAATTCATCGGCCTTTGCTACGTATTGCGAAGCCTGACCATAGCAAAGGCCGATCTTCGCCCGTCAACGGCGTGGACAAAGGCCGTATTCAGGCTGTCAGCTCCCGCGACGCTTACGCGCCTGATGCAGACGGTGCTTCGCTCCCTTACAGCCATCATGATTCCGCTGCGTTTGCAGGCAAGCGGATTATCCGTTGCAGAAGCCACCGCGCAGCTGGGTATGCTTAACGGAATGGTGATGCCCATTCTGATGCTACCCGGCATTTTCACCAGCGCTCTTTCCATGGTTATAGTACCGCGCATGGCCAAAGCAGAGGAAAAGCCTTCCGAGCTTGGAAGGCTTCTGCGCATGTGTCTGTACAGCGCCGTGCCCGTTTCGGGCATCTGCGCGCTGCTTGTGTTTACCATATCCCCCGTGCTTGCCAACGCCGTCTACCGCCAGGCGGAGCTGACGGAGCTGTTCAGGCGGTGCGCTTTACAGATTGTGCTTTTTCCAGTCAATCACCTTATTGCCAGCACGCTATCCGCTCTGGGGCAGCAGCGCCGCTCGCTGTATGTTTCCAGTATTACGGCTACCGCAACGCTTGGGCTGACCTGGCTTGGGGCCGGAAGCCCCGCTTGGAGAATCAACGGCATTATTTTTGCGCAATATGCCGGCCAGCTGCTTTCCATTGTGCTTGGCGGCCTGGTTCTCATCGCCTGGCGGATGGAACGAAAGCGCTAAGCCTGATGATAAATGCGCCTGATTTCATCCGTCTCGCTGCCGTCGGAATGATAAACCACCAGCGGAGGCATCCAGAGAAGCTGCGGTCTGGCATTCTTCATTGCTTCCACCATTACCAGATACGGAGGCTTGTCCGCGTGCGCGCAGACCATGCGGATTCGCTTGGGTTCCAGCCTGTTTTGACGCAGCGCGTCGCACAGTTCCAGCATGCGCTGCGCGGGAAAGACAATGCAAAGCCTTCCGTGGTTTCGCAGCACCGCCGCGCAGGAGGCCGCTACATCCTCAATGGTACAATCGGCCTCATGCCTGGCCAGCGAAACCGATTCGGTGCCGCTGGTCAGGGTTCCGCCGCGCTTGCCGTAGGGAGGATTGCACACCACCGCGTGCATGCGCTCGCGGCCTACGATTTTCCAGGCGGTGCGCATATCGGCTGCATGCACATGGATCCGTTCCTCAAGCCCGTTAAGGCATACAGAGCGCTGAGCCATCTGCGCCATTTCCGGCTGAATTTCAAAGGCCTCAAAGATGCATGTTTCGTTCTTCTGGCTCAAAAGAAGAGGAAGAATTCCCGTGCCGGTTCCCATGTCCGCCACATGCTCATGCGGTCTGAGTCGCATGAAATCCGCAAGCAGCACGGCGTCCATCCCAAAGCGAAACGCCTGGGTATTCTGAATGATTTTGAGACCGTTGCGTTGCAGGTCGTCAATGCGCTCGTTGGGGTTAAGCTTGTCATTCATGGATCTGATCTCACATCCAAATAGCTTCTTGGACAGTATCCCTGTTCGTTCTGATAGGCTACCCGGCACCACAGATCGCCAAGCAGCAGGATTTCCACTTCTTCCCCCGCAGGCACCATCAGATGCACCGCAGCGTTTTCTGAGCACATGTCATAAAGCTGCGTATCGTTTTTGGCCAATGCGTACATTGCAGTTGGGGGTGCTTCCAGCGTTACGTCCAGCACCATTCCTCCCACCGTTGCGTAGGGCTGTCTGGGCTTTTCCGATGCTTCAGGGCTGGTTTCAGAGGGCGGAGAAGCGCTCGTACCTTCATCTGGCGAGGCAGGTTTTGCATCGCTGAGGAAACGGGTCATCACAAAGCCGGTTGTGTCTCCATACGTGATTTTGCTCCATTCTGTTCCCCGTTCAAGCAGCCATACCTGCGCGTATTGCGGAATGGTGGTAACAATCTGAGCGTTTCCGTTGGCTTCGCGGCGCAGATTCAGAGCGCCTGACGGGGTATTGACATACGCAGGCGTTTTGGCTGTTTCCGGCATCTGGGGAACTTCCTCCGGCTTTGCGTTGTCCCCGGGAGCACCGGCCGATTGATCCTCGAAGCGCAGATAGCCCGTCATCACATACCCTTCGTATGCGCCGTAGCGAACCGAGCACCACTGATCGCCATAGGCCGTTACCGTAACCAGTGCGTTGCGTGGAATCGTTGTCAGCACGCCGCTGTCCAAACCGGGCTGTCTGCGCAGGTTGAGGGAACCGCTTTGCGTATTTACATAGGCAGTCTGTAGAGAGGAAGGCGCCTCGTTTTCCTCCGGCGGCGTTTCTGCGGGAGTATGGACGGCAGGGTTAAAGGAAAGGAAAACGCTCATTACATAGCCCCTGGTCCCCAGATACTCTACCATTGACCACTCCGCTCCGCGTTCCAGCACGTTTAGCACCGTATTCGGAGGAATGCGGTCCAGAATCTGGCTTCCCGTTCGCGGCAGAGCGCGCAGATTCAATGTGCCGCTGGGCGTTACGACAACCGCCGTGCAGGAACCGCCCGTTTCCGGCCCGGAGGCATCGTTGCTGGTGGAATCCGAAGGGAAGGCCAGATAGCAGCTCATCACAAAGCCTTCATAGCCGCCATAGCGAACCGCCGACCATACGTCGCCCCTGGCCAGAAGAACAACCTGCGCACCCTTGGGGATGGTTGTCAGGATTCTGCTTCCCGCTCTGGATTCCGCCCGCATATTGAGCGAACCGTACTCCGTATTGACAACGGCATAGGAGACAGCGGGTTCCGTGGTTCCCTCCTCCGGCTCTTCGGTCTCCGGCTGTTCGTTTTCAGGAACTTGCGCCTCATTTTCCTCTTCCGCAGGAGCCGCGTCCAGCGTATCATCCACATATTTCAAAAATTCTGACAGCATGTACCCTTCGCCGGCTTCGGACACAATGCGGCACCACGAGCCATCATCCGAGAGCACTGTTACAATGGTACCCACCGCAAGCCGGTCAACCAGCTTGGCACTGGTCGATGCGGACTGGCGGAGATTGACGGTTCCCGTGCCGGTTTCCGTGACGACCATTGCTTTTTTGGAACCGCTGTTCAGATCGGAAGATGGATAGCTGGACGTGATGGCCGAAATGTAATTGGTATTGACATAGGCCACAAGCGCCTGATACTGTACCCTGGCCCACGAACCGTTCTGGCTGAACACCGTCAGCACGGCCCCGCTGGGAGCGGTGCCCAATATCTTTGCGCTCATGCTTGCGCTTTCGCGCAGATTCACAAAATCGTTTGCCTTTACTGTGGCAAAGCCCAGAACGCTTGAAACCTGATGCTGCTGGTTTTCCGGAGTGCCGGTGATGGACAGCGCTGACGATGGCACATATCCCACAATTTCGCCAAAGCGTACCTGATACCAGCTGCCGGTTTGGAAAAGCACCTCTACAAGGGCACCATTCCCCGCCGTGCCAACGAGCGGCGCGCCCGACGACGCCTCCGCTCGGATCGCCAGCGTACCGCCGCTGCCATTGAGCGTTACCGTACCAACGCAGGCTCCAAGCTGGCTTTGCTCCAGCTCCGCAGGAGGCTCGACCGTAATCTGCTGGTCACCGGTAGAGGCGTTGAGAATGGTGTTGGTAAAGCTGTGCTTGACACGCTTGCAGCCTTCATAATAAAAGCCGAGGATCTGGTCATAGGAATAACCAAGCTTTGCCATATACATTGCGCCGCGCTGCGACATACCCATGCCGTGGCCGTATCTTCGGGCCTGCAAAACAAAGGTTCCGTTTCCTTTTTCCACGCTCCACAGCTCGTTTTGCAAGGATTGGATGCTCATGCCCAGCATGCCTTCAAGCTCCGTAAAAATGCCGCAGGTTTCCGTCAGGGTTACAATTGCGGTTTGGCCTGAGGCATTCTGCGTGGAAACCGTAAAGGTAAAATCCATCTTGGTATACAGCCTGCTTGGAGAACCATACATGGGCGTATGCGGCGTTACGCTTTTGAGCGTTTGAAGCGTAGTATTTGCCTGCGTTGCGGGATAGCCGGACCTCTGCAAAGAAGAAACGGCCTTGCCCTTAAGCAGGGTGATCAGCCCGGACGGATTCGATGGGCTGGTGAGATCTGCATAAACGGTTTTCTTTTTAACGGTCGAGCTTGGGTTGGCGTAATCAAACGGATCGTCCTTTACTTTCATATAGGCATAGGCCGTTGCGTTTCGCGCGGTTTCCGTCTGTCCGCCGTTGCTGGCGGAATAATAGGTGGTGATATAATCAGAGCCATACATCAAAACGATTCCTCGGGTTGCATCCACTGCGGAAACGCAGTTGGCATTTCCAGACGGCGTTCCCCGATACACCTGATCGCTGGTGGTATCCTTCACGTCATAGCGCTGGGAGGCACGCAGTTCCATCATGCGTACTGTGTACGTACGCGCCGCCACGGCCTGGGCCTTCAACGCCTCGATTCCGGAGGAATTGCCCATTTCATAGGGCAAAACGCCATAAAGATAATTTTCGATATAAATATGGGCGATGGTGTACAGCGTGTAGCTGCCGCCGTTATAAACCGCCTCAAACGATAAATCGCCCGGATAGGGATTTTGGGGATTGCGCGCCTGTGCAATCAGAATACCATTGGAGCCTGCGGCGCTGTGACGGCGCAATGAAAAGCTCTTTCCCATTTGGATGGTCCGACCCTGGAAAGCAAGCGTAAGCTGGCCTGTGGAGGCCGAAAAGTTCACCTTGAGTTTACTGCCGCTGGGAATGAACTCGCCGTTATGGCTCAGGCTGTAATTGCCGTTTACCGTCAGATCCATCGATGTGGGATTGCCCAGGGAGGACAGGTATACCCGAACCATCCCGTTTTTGGTAATGGAATCGGTAGAAAGCGGCGCAGAACGCACCTGAACGGAATCAACAGAAGAAGCCAGCGCCGAAAAGCACTGGCACAAAAGCAGGATGAAAGCAGTCAGCAGGGCAACCGTCATCTTTTGTATTTTGTCGTACATCGGGGTCGACATAAGGCGGCGTCCTCCTTTGGAAAGTTTGTAATACTTTCGTAATCATTTTGTATTATATCACATTCCATAAACTTTGTCTATGCCTTGAATTCGTCAATTGTTGCCAGTCTTCATCAGTTCCTGGAGCATCTCCTTTTCTGTCCAGGATTTTTTTACTGATCCGCTGGTGGGATCTATCCCGATCATCACCTGAAAGCGCCCTGCGTTTGCCCGGCCAAGCAGGCCGGCAAACTGCTCCGGCGCGCGATCCGCTCGTCCCGCCCAGAGAGACACAGGAATAACATCGCGGACCATCCATTTCTGATCCATCCCCTGTATTCTTCGCACCTTATCAGAAACCACTTCGGCTCTCGCAGCATAGCAAAGGTAGGGGCCTGCCACAAGCAGCGACGGATTCAGGCATCCTTGCCATGCTCCGTAGATACCCATTGCAGCAAGGCATAGCCCCAGCATAATGGTAAAGCCTGACAGCAGACGCTTTACCCCATGGTCTATCCCCGCACAGGAAGCAACCGCCACAAGCACCCGCGCACCGTCCAGCGGCCAGGCGGGAAGGCTGTTGAGAAAAGCAAGCGAAAGATTGGCCTGAAAAAAAGCATACCAAAAAGCCGTGCGCGGAGCGCCATACAGGCACAAAACGGCCGCAAGCCCGCTGCACACAACGCCCGCCGCTGCCGATGCCGCTCTTTTCCAGGGGGGATAGGCATCAAAATGCCGCGCGTCCATCATGCCGCCAAAGGGCGTCAGTTCTATTATGCACTCGTTCATTCCGCAAAGGTACATCACCAGCAGGTGGGCTCCCTCATGCAGTAAAAGGGCCGAGATGCACGCAAACACCATATGGCTGTCCATCAGCAGGAAGGCTGCAGCAAAGATGACCATCCCGGCCGGATGGATGTTGACCACAAAACGGCGTTTCATTCCGCCAGCGGTTTCAGACCCCGTGTGGGATCCACGGAACGGCCGTTTACACGCACCTCAAAGGCAAGCGGCTGATCTTCGAGCAGCGTGCCGATGATTTCTCCTGCATAGACCCTGTCGCCAACCTCCACGCAGCAGCTTTGCAGATTGCCGTAAATGGTTTCTGTGCCGTCGTCATGACGCAGGCGCAAAATTCTTTCTTCCTCCATGCCGTGCGCCACGCTCATGATTTCGCCCGGCGCCGACGCGCGAATGTCCCTGGTATCCCCGTCAATCAGCAGATAGGGTTCGCTTTGCGACCACGCATGCACCACATCGCCATTCACAGGTGCCAGCACCGAAATGGAGGTGTTTTCGTTCCACACCTCCCGAATTTCTTCCGGCAGCAGGCTGTTGACAAAGCTGAGCTTGCCGATGCTTTCATCCCACTGTATTCCTGCGCTTTGCTGAATCGCGCCAAAAACGCTCTGCGCTTCGGGAATGCTGCTATTGCGCACAGCCACAACAACCAGCACCAGTCCGCCCACAACCGCAAGATTTCGCACCAGCTGATCCAGCTGCAAAAACCGCGCGCCCCACCCCGTTGTGCGCTTGGGAAGCTCTGTTAGCTGCGCAGGTTCGTTCAGCAGTCTTGTGGCCTTTGTTTTAACCTTCATATTTTTGACCTGTGTTTGCTGATTCAAAAAAATCCCTCCCCGCATCAAAACATATGCGTAGGAGGGATGGAAAATGCCCGTTACAGGCAACCTTTTTGGCGCATGTATTCAAGTGTACGTATGAGCGCCAGCTTGCCATGGCTGTAAGTAAGTCCGCCCTGCAGGAAGGCCAGATAAGGTTCGCGCATGGGCGCGTCTGCGCTTAGCTCAATGGATGCGCCGCTGACAAACGTGCCCGCAGCCATGATTACCTGATGCTGGTAACCCGGCATATCCCACGGCTCCGGCAAGGCCATGCTGTCGATGGGAGAGGCCGTCTGAATGCCCTGACAAAATGCGATCAGGCGTTCGGGATTGCCCCATTCCAGCGCCTGGATGATATCGCTGCGCTGCGCATCGGAAGCAGGGGTGCTCTTTAGCCCCAGCTCCTCGCAGATGGCCGCGGCCAGCACGGCCGTCTTCAGCGCTTGCGCCACCACATGCGGGGCCAGGAACAAGCCCTGATAGAAGGGCTGATAGCTTCCGGCATAGCTGCCTACCTCCCGGCCGATTCCGGGGGCCGTAAGCCGGTAGCTGATGCGTTCAATCACGTCCACCCGGCCCACCAGATAGCCGCCCGTGGGAGCAAGGCCGCCGCCGGGATTTTTGATCAGGCTGCCCACGCACACATCCGCGCCAAACTGGGTAGGCTCCTTTTCACATACAAATTCGCCATAGCAGTTGTCCACCATCAGCACTGCATTTGGAAACTCGCTGTGCAGCATCTGCGCCAGCGGAGCAATATCCTGCGGCATCAGGCTGGGGCGGGAGGAATAGCCACGGCTGCGCTGCACGGCCACCACGCGGGTGTTTGGTTTGATGGCGGCGCGAATGCCTTGCAGATCAAGCGTGCCCTCTGGCGTCATATCCACCTGCGTATAGCTCACGCCCATTTCTCTCAACGAACCGGGCGGGCAGCCGCGCACGCCGATCACATCCTCCAGCGTATCGTAGGGGCCGCCGGATGCGTACATCAGCTCGTCGCCGGGGCGCAGCAAGCCAAACAGGCACAGAGACAGCGCATGCGTGCCGGACGCAATCTGCGGGCGGACGATCGCCGCCCCGGCATCAAAAATCTCCGCAAAGAGCTTTTCCAGCGTGTCCCTGCCCACGTCGTCATAGCCGTAGCCCGTGGTGGGCGCAAAGTGGCGGGAGGCCACCTCAAACTTTTGCATCGCATTGAGTACCTTTTCGGTGTTGAACAGCGCGATTTGATCGATTTTCTCAAAAGCCGCAAGGCAGCGCTTTTCAGCTTTTTCTACAAGTTGCTTCATTCTTGATGTATTCCTTTCCGAAATGCCTCCACATGCCTCATGGCGCAGGCGAGGCGTTGATCAGGTGCTTCCGAGATCCACACGGTCCGGGGTTCCGTGCGCAGCCAGGTTTGCTGACGCTTGGCATAATGACGCGTGTTAAGAACAATCTGCCATACAGCCTTGTCAAGCGTCTGCGTTCCCTCCACGACAGGGATAAGCTCCTTGTACCCGATGCCCTGCATGGACTGCATCTGCGCCGTTACACCGCTTTCAAGCAGCGCGTTCACTTCCTGCAAAAGTCCATGCGCGATCATCTGATGCACGCGCTGCTCAAGCCTGGCATAGAGCAAATCGCGCGGCATGGAGATGGCCAAGGGCAGAATTTCAAACGGCCTGTCCATCTGTTCGGGCTTTTGCTGGCTGATGGGCGCGCCTGTCAGCTCATATACCTCCAGCGCGCGGATTACACGGCGGATATCGTTTGGATGAAATTTTGCAGCCGATACGGGATCCACCGCCGAAAGCCTGCTGTGCAGCTTCTGTTTGCCCCCCGGCTCCTGGGAAACGCCCTGCAGCCTGGCACGGATCGCCTGATCCCCGCCGGCGTTTCCAAGCGAAAGACCGTGCATGAGCGCCTTGAGATACAATCCCGTACCACCAACCAGAATCGGCTGCTTTCCCCGGCTGGCAACGGACTGAATCGCTTTTTCCGCGTCCAGGGCATAATCAGCAACGGCGTAGCTCTGCGTTGGCTCCACAATGTCCAGCATGTGATGAGGAATCAACGCCTGCTCCTGCGCGGTGGGCTTGGCGGTACCGATATCCATGCGGCGGTAGATCTGCATGGAATCCATGCAGATGATTTCGCCGTCAAGCTCTCGCGCCAGCTTCAGCGCCAGATCGCTCTTGCCGCTTGCGGTAGGGCCCGTTAGGGCGATTACTTGCGGTTTACACATTGTGCGCTCCTCACTGCACCCGCTTGAAACGCTTTTCCAGCGCATAACGGGTGATTTCGATGACAATGGGCCTGCCATGCGGACAGGTGGGCATGGAATCGCTTTTGAGCATTTCCTGCATAAAGCCGCGAATTTCCGTTTCGTTCAGCCTGTTGCCGCCTTTGATCGCCCGTTTGCATGCCATTTGCGCCACGCGCCTGCGCAGACGCTCGCGCGTTACCTCTCCGCGTCCTGCCTGCCACTCCGCCAGCGCCTCCAGCAGGAGATCCTTGGGCGAATCGTTGACGCCAAAAAGCGTGGGAATCGCGTGCAGCGCGACGCTGGTTTCATCAAACGGTTCCACCTCAAAGCCTGCCTGCGCCAGCACAGGCGCAAACTCGCTGACCAGCGTCATATCATAGGGGGTCAGGCGTACCAGCTGCGGAGCGAGCAGTTTTTGCGAGATGCGATCATCTTCAAAGCGGGCCATCATCTGGTCAAACAAAATGCGTTCATGCGCTGCGTGCTGATCCACCAGCAGCACCCGATCGCCCGTCTCAAACAGCCAATAGGTATCAAACAGGATGCCCGCCAGGCGCAGCGGTTGCTCCAGTTTTTCCACCGGTGCAAGAACCGTCTGAACAGGGGGATTTTCCTGCGTCTCAACTTTCTTTGCAACCGGCACAGGCCTTGCGCTGACCGCAGGGGTTTCACGTGCAGGCGGTTCCGCGCCGGTAACAGCGGGCGGTACGGGAGCAGGGGCTTTAACGGCAGGAGGATCGTCAAAACCAACGACGGTTTGCCGCATGACGCGGGGGGACGGGGAAAGCACCTGCACGATGGGTTTGTACGCAGGCAACGCCACTTCGGCTTTGAAAGCTTGCCTATTTGGTTTTTCAACCTCTGCCTGCGGCGTATCTTCTTGCGGCTTTTCTTCCTTTTCAGGAATCTGAACAACGGCAAAGCCGGTCGTACGCTGTACCGGCTCCTGTTCGGAAAGCTGCGCAGAAAGCCTGCCGCCAAGGCTTTCGCCGTGCATGGCTTCGCGCACAAGCGTTTCCACAGCGGATGCAATGCCTGCCTCGTTCTGAAACCGAACCTCCAGCTTATTGGGATGCACATTCACATCCACATTTTGCACGGGCAGCTCCAGAAACAGCGCGCACATCGGAAAACGGCCCACCATGACACGGCCCTCGCAGCCCTGCTCCAGCGCGTGGCTCAGAGCGCCGCTGCGGAAATACCGCCCGTTTACAAAAAAGGACTGCTGCTGGCGGTTGCCCCGTGAAAGCTCGCCTACCCCGACATAGCCGGTGATGACCGCGCCATTCATATGGCCGGAAACCTTTTTCATCTGCTGAAAGGCTTCCCGCCCGTAAATGGCGTAGAGCGCGGATTCCAACTTGCCGTCCCCCGTGCTGTGATACACGGTTTTCCCCTGACTGACAAAACGGAAGGCAATTTCCGGGTGAGACAGGATGAGCCGAAGCATGTAATCCGAAACCAGCGCGGCCTCGGTAACAGGTTTTTTGAGAAATTTGAGCCTGACCGGGGTGTTAAAGAACAGATCCTGCGCAACGATCGTGGTTCCAACAGGCGACGCGGCCTGCCGGATATCGGTAAACTCCCCCGCCTCTACCACAGCGCGGGTGCCAAAGGGAGCCTCCTGCGTGCGGGTGGTACAGGTAACGCGGGACACCGCGGCAATGGAGGCAAGCGCCTCGCCGCGAAAGCCCAGCGTATGGATTTCAAACAAATCCTTGGGTTCGGAGATTTTGCTGGTGGCATGGCGTTCAAAGGCCATGCGGATCTGCTCGGCCGGAATTCCCCTGCCGTTATCGCTTACGCGCAGATACTTGATACCGCCCTCGCGCAATTCCACCGTAATGTTTCTGGCGCCCGCGTCGATGCTGTTTTCCACCAGTTCCTTTACAGCGGCAGCGGGACGCTCCACAACCTCGCCTGCGGCAATCTGTCCAATAAGCTCCTGGGACAGTTTTCTGATTACAGTCATGGTATCTCCTTTAGAGTCTGCGCGCTTTTTCACGCAGGCGGAAGAGAATATTCAGCGCATCCATCGGCGTTACGGAAAGCACATCCAGATTGCGCAGCTCCTCGATCAGGTCGTCCTGAGGCAGATGGAACATATCCGTCTGTCTGGCTTCCTTCTTCTTTTTTTCCAGAATGTTTGCAGAAATGCTTTCCTGATTGATATCGCTTACTTCCAGCCGTGCCTGAATCTCATGGGCACGTGCTACCACCGGCGCAGGCACGCCCGCAAGCCGCGCCACATGTACGCCATAGCTCTTGTCCGCGCCGCCGGGCATGATCTTTCGCAGAAAAATCACATCTTCTCCATGCTCCACTACGGAGATGCAGTAGTTTTTGACACCCGCAAAGCGGCCTTCCAGCTCGCTAAGCTCATGATAATGCGTAGCAAACAGCGTTTTTGCGCCAATCTTTTTGGGATCCAGCAGATATTCCACCACGGCCCAGGCGATGGCCAATCCATCAAATGTGCTGGTGCCTCTGCCAATTTCATCCAGAATGACCAGCGATTTTTCGGTGGCGTTTCGAAGAATGGCTGCGGTTTCGCTCATTTCCACCATAAAGGTGCTTTGACCACCCGCCAGATCGTCGGAGGCGCCGATACGGGTAAAAATGCGGTCGCACAGGCTGATATCCGCCTCGCGTGCGGGCACAAAGCTGCCGATATGCGCCATCAGCGTAATCAGCGCCACCTGCCGCATATACGTGCTTTTGCCCGCCATGTTGGGGCCGGTAATAATGAGCATGCGGTTTTCCGCGGGATCCATGGTTACGTCGTTTGGCACAAAGGGGGCGTCGCTCACCATGCGCTCCACGATTGGATGACGGCCTTCCACAATGTGCAGCACGCCGTTTTGATTGATCGAAGGCTTTACGTAGTCGTTTTCCCGTGCAACGGTCGCAAGCGAAAGCAGCGCATCGGTGGTTTTGAGCGCGAGAGCGTTTTGCTGGATCGCCCCAATCTCCCGCGCGATGGCCTCCCGCACCTGGCCAAACAGCTCCATTTCCAAAGACAGCGCCATCTGCTGTGCGTTGGTAATCTTGCGTTCAATCTCCTGCAGCTCTGGGGTTACATAGCGCTCGGAGTTGGTCAGCGTCTGCCTGCGGGTATAGCGCAGGGGCACCAGGTTCAAATTGCTCTTGGTTACGTCGATATAGTACCCAAAAACGCGGTTGTACTGGATTTTCAGGTTTTTGATTCCCGTTTCCTGCCGTTCTGCCGTTTCCATATCGAGAATCCACTGCTTGCCGTTTTCCAGCGCCTCCCGGTACTCGTCCAGCTCGGCGTGGTACCCCTTGCGGATGACGCCGCCATCGCCCACCGTAAGCGGCGCGTCCGGGTCGATGGCGCGGTCGAGCAAATCGCACAGGGTTTCCAGCGGCGTAAGGGTATGCGCCAGCGCCTGCACGGGGATCTCGGCAAACTGTTCAAGCATCTGCTTGACCGGAGCGACCGCGCGCAGCGAGCGCAGAAGAGCCAGGCAATCCCGTGCGGTAAGGCTGTTGTAGCTGATTTTGCCAAGCAGGCGTTCCATATCCGCCACCTGCTCCAGCGCCTCGCCGATTTCCTCCGCCTGCATATAGCGGTTGCAAAACGCCTCTACCGCATCCAGACGGGACTGGATTGCGCTGGCATCCGTCATGGGGCTTTCCACCCATGTTCTCAACAGGCGCGCGCCCATGGCGGTATGCGTTTGATCCAGCAGCCACAAAAGCGATCCGCGCCTTTCTCCCGTACGCAGGCTTTCCGTAAGCTCAAGGTTGCGGCGGGTCATGCGGTCCAGAAACATGGCGTTTGCGCCCTGATAGATGCTTAGCTGCGTGATATGGCAAAGCGCGTTTCGCTGCGTATCGCTCAGATAGGAAAGCAGGGCGCCTGCCGCAATAAAGCGCTTGTCGCGCTCGTCCAGCCCCAGGGAGGACAGCGACTGAACCTGAAACTGCTTCATAACCGCCTGTCTGGCGTTTCTGGGCTGGAAAGCCGTTTCCGGCAGCTGAGTGCTGCTCACGTTTTCGCTAAGCTCAGGCGTGAGCCTGTCCATATTGTTGGTAACAATCTCGTGCGGGCGGATGCGCATCAGCTCGTCGCGAAGCGTTTTTTCCGCATCCAGCAGCTGATGAACCGTCAATTCGCCGGTGCTGACGTCTGCATAGGCGAGCTGCGCGGTTTTGCCGATAAAGGCAACGCACAGCACATAGCTTGCACTTTTCTCATCCAGCTGCGCCGGATCAACCACCGTGCCCGGGGTAATAATGCGGATAACATCGCGTTCCACAAGCCCCTTGCTAAGAGCGGGATCCGTAAGCTGCTCGCAGATGGCCACCTTGTATCCCTTTTCGATCAGGCGTGCACAATAGGTAGAGGCAGCATGGTATGGAACGCCGCACATGGGGGCGCGTTCTTCCAATCCGCAGTCCTTTCCTGTCAGGGTAAGCTCCAGCTCTTTGGAAACCAGCTTTGCATCCTCAAAAAACATCTCGTAAAAATCGCCGAGACGAAAAAAGAGAATGCAGTCCTTGTATTTTTCCTTGAGCTGCAGATACTGCTGCATCATGGCGGTCAGTGCCATTGTAGCTGCTCCTTTCGTATCTTCAATGGGCGCGCGTGCAGGAATCAGTGGCAGCCGCTGCAGCTGCTGCAGGAGCCCGTGCAGCCCTCCTGCTGTTCTTCTTCGCCGGTTACAACGTAGCGGATGATGGCGTTGACCTTTTTCATCATGGCGTTGAAGGCGTCGTTGGTCTGGCGCATTTTTCTAAGCACATCGCACTCATCGATGGCGTGCTCCACATCCTGAAGCTCCTGACCGGCTCTGGCAAGCGCAGCGTGATCCATGTTGGCATCCGCCAGCAGGCTTTCAACAGCCTGACGCTTTTCGGTATAGGCGGCGATCAGCTGCGTTGCGTTTTCATCGTGCGTGGCGGCCTGCTCCGCAAGGCGCATGGCAATGTATTCTTCACTTTCCAGAATGGCTTCCGCCAGCATTTCGGCCTGATTCAGCACTTTTTCCATAACAAAACTCACCTTTCCTGTCTTTGGCCGCGCAGGGTGTTAACCGCGGCGGATGTAATGGTTACGGGGACAATTGTACCGATATCCGCGGCCGTTCCATCAAGCGTTACGGTAATGCCGCGGGTACCCTTGCCGGATACCTTGTTGGGATCGCGTTTGGACAGGCCTTCCACCAGCACAAGCTCGCGTTTGCCAATCATGCTCTCGTGCACCCGGGCTGTGGAAGCTTCCACCTCGCCAATCAGCTTTTCGATGCGGCGGGTGGATTCCTCCTCCGGGATGCGTCCCGGCATGCGCGCCGCCTGCGTGCCCTCGCGCGGAGAATAGATAAAGGTAAACGCCGCGTCGTAGCCTACCTCGCGCACCAGAGAGCAGGTGTCTTCAAACTGCGCTTCGGTTTCGCCGGGAAAGCTTACGATCAGGTCGGTCGTCAGGCCAATTCCGGGCACGGCGTCGCGCAGCATTTGCACCTTGAGCAGATAATCCTCACGCGTGTAGCGGCGGTTCATCAGGCGAAGGATTTCATCGTTGCCACTTTGCACCGGCAGGTGCAGATGGTTGCAGATGTGGCTGCCGGCAGCCATTACCTCAATCAGTTCGTCGCTCAGGTCCTTGGGATGGGAGGTCATGAAGCGAATGCGCGGTACGCCCATACGATCCAGCTCGCGAAGCAGTCTGGGGAAGGTCTCGCCATTTTCCGAGCCGTTCCCGTAGCTGTTTACATTTTGCCCAAGCAGCATAATTTCCTGCACGCCATTTTTGACTAAATCCTCCGCTTCGCGCAGAATATCACTCATGCGGCGGGAACGCTCGTGGCCGCGTACATAGGGCACAATGCAATAGGAGCAGTAGTTGTCGCAGCCGTACATAATGGTAATGTAGGCATGATGGGCGTTTAGCCGTTTGACGGGCAGACCCTCGGCAATCAGGGTATCCTCGTCGCTTACGCTGACAACGCGCGTCTTCCGCCGCAGTAGATTCAGCAGCAGCGAAGGCAGCTGATACAGGTTGTGGGTGCCAAAGGCCAAATCGATAAAGCGGTACTGCCTGAGAATCTTCTGCGCCATCTGCGGCTGCTGAACCATGCAGCCGCACACGCCGATGATCAGATCCGGCTTCTCCTTTTTCAGCTCCTTAAGCCATGTTACATTGCCCAGTGCCCGGCGCTCGGCATTATCGCGCACGCAGCAGGTATTAAAAAGCACCAGGTCGGCGTTGCGGCGGTCATCCGCCTCGGTCATGCCCATTTCAAGCAGCATGCCGGCCAGCTTTTCACTGTCGTGTGCGTTCATCTGACAGCCGTACGTTACAATGTGAAAACTTCTGGGGCGAACGTCCATGTTCAGGATCTGCTGGATGGCATGCTCCTGTTCCAGGCGCTCCGCCTCGGTTACATAAACGGGTTTGTGTTGCACTGTCGGTGGTTCCTTTCCATCAGCCGCGGGGGATGCGGCCAGTTTCAAAGCATCTGTCGCAGGGATCGGTCAGCAGATCGCGCAGCGATTCGCCGGTGCGCTTGCGCGTCATTTCCAAAAGGCCCAGCCGGGTAAAGCCGTGGATCACGTTTTTGACCCGGTCATCCCGTACGGCCTGTTCCATGGCGGTTTGAACCGCGTTACGTTCCTCCTGGGAATCCATGTCGATAAAATCGATCAGGATGATTCCGCTCAGGTTACGCAATCGAATCTGGCGGGCGATTTCCGGCACGGCGCGCAGATTTTCTTCCAGGGCAAGGCTCATTCCATTCTGCGCCCGAACCGTGCTGCCGGAATTGACATCGATGGTTTGCAGCGCCTCGCGCTCATCAATGATCAGGCTGCCGCCGCCGGGCAGCGCAACCCGCCTGTCAAGCGCGGCCTTAAGCTGATCCTCAACCCGGAAGCGCCGCCATGCGCTCTCGTCCTTCTCGCAAAGCATTTCATGCCTTGCGCTGTAGTCGCGCAAAAGCACCTCTTCCATGCCGGGTTCTGCATACATCTCGGCAGGCGCTTTGCAGAAGGGAGCTTTTTCGCATATGCTTTGCCAGCGCTGCCACAGCGCCTCTGCCTCCTGCTCCACCTCCTGCCCGGAAACAAACAACGCAGCGTGGCGGATGATAACGCCAAAACGGTTCCGGGCAATCGCCTCCCCCAGCTTTCGGCCTTTTTCGCGATCCCCGGCATTGTCGATGCGCTTGCTCAGCCCGACAAAGCGATTGCAGGGCATCATCAGCACAAACTGGCCGGGAAAGGCAATGTCGCGCGTGAGGAACGCGCCTTTGCCGCCCTTGGGGGCTTTTTTGGCCTGCACCAGAATCTCCTGGCCGGACAGGAGCGGCGCGTTTGCGCAGGTTTTGTGAAAGCTATCGGATTCTCTGAGCGGCAAAAAGCCGTTTTGCTTCAGCCCGATTTTGACAAAGGCAGCCTTTACATCCGGCAATACCCGCTCCACGCGGCCCAGAAAGACGGAGCCGACCACGCCGTCCCCGTCCGCTGCCTCCTGGTAATATTCCAGAAGCCGTTCCTCCTTAAGCAGCGCAATGCGGCGAAGGTTGTCCTGAAGGCTTACCACCATCCGGTACGGCGCGTCCATCAGATTTCCTCCATGGGAACAAGCGCGCCGCCCGATGATCTGGCAAGGATGTTTTTGCGATAGATCAGATGCGGGATTTCAGCGCATCCGGCAAATTCGCGCAGCGAATCAAACCAGAGAGAGGGCTTAAGCATACCCGCCTGCGTGGCAATGGTACGCAGATCGATCCTGTACCCCGTCTCATCTTCGCTGCATGCACCCTCCAGTACAAACGGCCGGATATCGCAGGGATTCTCGCCGCTCTTGGTGCGGCGCTGCGCCACGTAGCTTTCAAGTGCCATAAAGTCCGTAAAGCTGTCCGCGGCCTTCCGCCCGTCCGGGGTTTTCTCAAACGCAATTCGATAATCCGCACCCGCCACCAGCGACATCAGCGCCGGAAACGGATCGGGCACCAGGCGGCAGGAACGGATACGCAGGCAATCCGGCAACACGGCATTCATGCGGGTAACGAATTCTGTTTCCGTAAGCCCGTCCTCCACGGGCACCTCCATCAGTTCCCTCAGGCCGATAACGCCAACGCTGAGCGGTGCCGCAAAGCTGAGACGAATATGAGGGTTAAAGCCGTTGGAATACTTGACGGGCAATTCGCTTCTGCGAAGGGCGCGCTGCACGGTACGCATCAGATCCAGATGGCCGATATAACGGAGCGCCTCGCCTTTTTCAAACACCACCATCATTCGCATGCGGCGCACACTCCCTTCAGCTTCTGCAAGCCGCAGCCGTTACAGCCCTCGCGGCAATCGCGCGTAGTTTCAGCCCTGATGGCCTTTTCGTATTCGCGGCGCAGGAAGGATTTACTGATGCCTGCGTCGATATGATCCCATGGAAGCACCTCGTCCAGGCCGCGAACGCGGTGCGCATAGAAATCAATGGTAAGGCCGCAGTCGTCAAAAGCCTGCTTCCACGCATCGTATTTGAACTGCTCCGTCCAGCCGTCCAGTATGCAGCCAAGCTGCCATGCACGGTACAGAACATCGGAAAGCCGCCGGTCGCCTACGGCAAAGCAAGCCTCAATCTGGCTGACCGCAGAATCGTGGTAATGGAAGGCGGCCGCCTTGAGAGGGCGGAACGCATCCTTGACCATGTGCTGCTTTCGGACCACCTCCTCGGGCCGGTCCTGCGCGCACCACTGGAAGGGGGTAAACGGCTTGGGCACAAAAACGGATGCGCTGCACGTGATGCGAAGCCCCTTCACCCGCTGCTGCTTGGGTACGCTGTAATAGGCTCCGGCCGCCGTCTGCGCCAATCTGGCAATTCCCAGCAGATCTTCGTCCGTTTCTGTGGGCAGGCCGGTCATAAAATACAGCTTTACCGCACTCCAGCCATTGGAAAACGCATTGGTCAGCGTTTCAACCAGGTTTTCCTCCGTTACATTTTTGTTGATCACATCGCGCAAACGCTGCGTACCCGCCTCCGGCGCAAAGGTAAGGCTGCTTTTTTTCACCTTTTGGGTATGGGTCAGGGTATCCTGTACAAACTTGTCCACCCGCAGGCTGGGAAGGGACAGCGATACGCGCTTGTCCTTAAGCTCCTCCGTCAGACGTTCGGCCAGCTCGGAAATGCACGAATAGTCGCTGGAGGAAAGCGAGGACAACGAGATCTCCTCATAGCCGGTCTGCTCCACAGAGGCTTTGGACAATTCCACCAGCTTGTCCACGCTGCGTTCCCGCACGGGACGGTACAGCATGCCCGCCTGGCAGAAACGGCAGCCTCTCGTGCAGCCGCGCATAATTTCCAGCATAATGCGGTCAAACACCACCTGCACATACGGAACCGGCGGATGTGTGGGCACATAGGCATTTTCGAAATCGGTCACAATGCATTTGAGCACACGTTCCGGCACGCCCTCCTCCGTAGGCTTCAGGCTTTTGAGCGTACCATCGCTGTGATATTCATCCCGATAAAAGCAGGGCACATAAACGCCCCGCAGGCCGGCCAGCCGTTTGAGCGTATCGCGGCGGGAAACCCCGTTTTGGCGGCAGTCTTTGATGATCTCCGTAAGCTGAATGATAACATCCTCGCCGTCGCCAATCATAAAAGCATCAATAAACTGATGCAACGGTTCGGGATTAAATGCGCAGGGGCCGCCCGCAACCACAATGGGATCACGTTCTCCGCGCCCGGCAGATTTGACCGAAACACCGCCCAAATGGAGCATTTCCAGAATGTTGGTATAGCTCATTTCATACTGCAGCGTAAAACCGATGATATCAAATTGATCAAGTGGCGTATGGCTTTCAAGCGAGCACAGCTTAACCCCGTGCTCGATCATCTCTTTACGCATGTCCACCCACGGCATGCACACGCGCTCGCACACCGCGTAGGGCAGGTCGTTGAGAATACCGTAGAGAATTTTCATGCCCAGATGGCTCATGGCCACCTCATAGGTATCCGGGAAGCAGAAGGCAAAAGAGACTTCCGCCTCCGCAATCGGCTTGACCTGTGCATTCATCTCGCTGCCGGTATAACGCGCAGGCTTTTCCACCCGGGAAAGCAGCGCATCAAAATCGTTGTTCATAGTTCCTCCTTCAAAATGCGCAAACGCAAACAAGATTATGATATCACGCCAGCAATTCAGTTGCAAGCTTTCCTCCAAAAAAGGGTTGTGCCAAATTATTTTTGTTTTATCTCTTTCAACTCGCCCGTTCTCTTTGATCTTCGCCTTGCATAATCTGTTGCCATGGAGGGATTGCCATGATGGACAGACTGTTGCTGATCGCCCTGTTTGGCGGTACGGTTGCTCTGGTTTACGGAATCAGCATGCTTTCCACCCCGCGGCGTGGATGGACAAATGTACTGGAGCACGCCGCTGCGGGCGCTGCTTTGTGCTTTTTATGCCACATGCTGCTCTCCTCTGCCGGTCTGTCCATTCCGCTCAATCCGTTTTCGGCGCTGTGCGCGGGGTATCTTGGTTTGCCGGGCGTGGCGCTTTCCACTTTTCTGTCTCTTTGCCCATAACGTTTTCTCTCCAACAGCAAAACCTCCGCAGAAACCTGCAGAGGCTGATGCTATCAAAAAACCACCGTTTGATCCATTGCAGCGCCCATCCCGGACAGTTGGGAAAGCGCTGCACTGGTTACAGTTGAATAACCTCCGTGTTGTCCAGCGCTGCTTTGATCAGCGCCTCGCTGTCCAGCCTGCTTTCCCCCTCCAGAATGATTTCCATCTTGGGCTTCGTGGCCGGATGCCGGGGTGTAAACACCGTGCAGCAATCCTCATAGGGTAGATTGGAGGTTTCGTATGTGCCAATTTTTTTGGCGATATCAATGATTTCGGATTTGTCAAAGCCAATCAGAGGCCGAAAAACCGGCACATCTGCCACCGCATCGGTACAGCTGAGAGCATGCATGGTCTGGCTGGCCACCTGACCGATGCTCTCGCCGGTTACCAGTGCCTGGGCATGCTCCTTTTTTGCAATCTCATTTGCAATGCGCATCATGTAGCGGCGCATGATGATGGTGGTATAGTCCTCATGGCATTTTTCGTGAATCTGCATCTGAATGTCCGTAAAGGGCACCACATGCACGCGAATGCCGCACAGGCTTTCGGACAGGATGCGCGCCAGATCCAGTACCTTTTCTCTGGCCCGCTCGCTGGTATAGGGCGGAGAGTTGAAATGCACCGCACTCATGGTAACGCCGCGCTTGGCAATCATCCAGCCCGCTACGGGGCTGTCGATACCGCCGGACAAAAGCAGCGTTGCCCTGCCGTTGGAGCCCACCGGCATGCCGCCCACCGCCATGATGGGATGCGTATACAGATACACTTTGTCGCGGATTTCCACCGAAAGCACCACATCGGGATTTCGGACATCCACGTGCAGCTTGGGCAGATGATCCAGAAGATAGCCGCCCATTTCCATGTTGATGGTGGGCGAATCCATGGGATAGCGTTTGTCGCTGCGCCGGGCATTTACCTTGAAGCTGCCTTCATGATCCCTGAGCATTTCCACCGCCTGATCGCAGATCGCCTCAAAGCTGTCCTTTTCCATTTCGATGGCGCGGCAAACGCTGTGTACGCCAAACACCCGGGTTACGCGGCGGATGGCCTCGTCCATATCGGTTACATCGCTTACATACACACGGCTGTCATTAAGCCATACATGCCCCTGCACTTCCTTCACGGCATCCCGCACGCGGCTTACGAGCATGCGCAAAAAGGTGGGACGGTTCAGTCCCTTCAGAAAAATTTCGCCAAAGCGAACCTGCAAAACCTCACGCAAGGTAATATCCTCCTTGTGGTCAGCGCCGCGTAAATTTGCGCAGCATGCCAACTTTTTCAATGATCTTTTCCGCCGTGCAGCGCATTTCCTCCTCCGTGTTGCAGGGAGAAAGGCTGATGCGGATGGCGCCCTCCATCACATTGGCGGCGCAACCCATGGCCGTAAGCACTGCAGAGCGCTTGCCTTTTTTGGAGGAGCACGCAGACCCCGTACCCACATAGATGCCATCCATTTCCAGCGCGTGCAGCAGCGTTTCGGCCCGCACGGGCGGGAACGCCACATTCAGAATATGCCCGGCACTCATGCAATCATCCGCAGGAAGGCCGAGGATTTTCATTTGTGGCAGCTTTTCGGCCAGCAGGCCAACCAACAGCTGCTTCATGGCCAGCATGCGCGCCATTCCACCCGCCGGGTACTGCCTGACCGCTTCAGCCAATCCGGCAATGCCGCAGGTGTTTTCCGTGCCGCTGCGAAGATCGTTCTGCTGCCCGCCGCCGGTCATCTGCGGCCTGAGGCGGTGCCCATCGCGTACAACCAGCGCACCAACACCCTTGGGACCGTGAATCTTGTGCGCGCTGAGCGCGTAGGACTGCACCCCGTACTGCTGAAAGGAAAACGGCACGCGCAGATAGCCCTGCACACCGTCCACATGGATGGCGGCTTTGGGCGCAAGCCGGTCACGCAGGGCGCAAATTTCACCAATAGGCATGATCACGCCTGTTTCGTTGCACACCTGCATGACGCAAATCAGCTGCGTGCTTTCGCCAAGCATGCTTTCCAGCGTGGCAAGATCCACGCTGCCGCAGGGCAGCAGCGGAATTTCCCTTGCCCGAACGCCAAAGCGCTTCTCCGCCTCGATGCAGGCATTCTTCACCGCAGCGTGTTCGGCAGCGGTATACAGTACCTCGCCGGGAGAGCGCTGGGCCTGTAAAAAGCCAAAAATCGCCAGATTATCGCTTTCGGTTCCGCCGGAGGTAAAAATCACGTTTTTTTCGTTTGCCTTCAGTGAGGACGCGATCACCCGCCTGGCCTCCGCCATCCGGCGTTCGGCATGCATTGCGGGAGCATAAAGCGCGGAGGGATTATAAAATCCCTCCAGCATGCTTTGTTTCATGGCCTCCACAACCGCCTCGAAGGGACGCGTGGTGGCGCTGTTATCCAGATAGATGTTCATGGCTTACTTCTGATACACGCCGTGCGGCAGATACTTGCGGATATACTCCACCATTTCCTCGGAGGGCTCAAACACAATCATGTGCTTTTCGCTGTTTTCCTTCTGATAGTAGAAGTAGTACAGGCTGGCATCGCGGTTCAAAAACCAGTTTTTGCGCTTGATGCCGGGCATGTTAATCAGCTTGCGGAAGCCCTCCGAATCCACCGGGCCAAAGGCCTCCACATTTTTCACGCGCATGGTGCCAAGGCTTTTGCGCTTCTGGTTGTTGTACACCTGCGCAAAGTCCAGATCGCCGTTGGTGAAGGTATATTCGTACTCTGTCTTCAGGCGGTCACGGTACAGATACAGGAAAATGGCAATGCCCAGGAACAGCGCGGAAATGATCAGCACGACGATGTTAAACTGCACAAAGATCATCTGCAGATACATGACGCCAAAAAGTGCGGAAAGCACCATGATGATGTTGGCAAAAACATGGGCGATATTCTGCATAAAGGGCTTATGCTTTACAACAACTTCTTCCAGAAAATGATCCATGTGGGTTCCCTCCTGTAATCAAAATAAAATAAGCAGATAGACCGATGCAATCAGAATGCCAAGGATTGCGCCTGCGGCAACCTCAATGGGCTTGTGCCCAATCAGCTCCTTCAATTCCACATTGGAAATGGGACGGCCGTTGATCAGCACATCCTGCAGGATCTGGTTGATGATTTCCGCCTGACGGCCGGTTTCGCGCCGCACTCCCGTGGCATCGTACATCACCACGCTGGAAAAAACAAGCGCCGCCGCGAAGAGCGCGGAATCAAACCCGTTGAGCGCCCCCAGCATGATGGATGCGGATACGACCATGGAGGTATGGGAGCTGGGCATTCCGCCCGAGCCATGAAAGCGGTGCCAGTCCCATTTGCCTTCAACCAGATAATAGATCGGAATTTTGAGAGCCTGCGCCATAAACCATCCAATCAATGCGGCATACAGGACATGGTTGTGCAAAATGCCTGAAATGGGGTGCAAGCTATCCTCTCCTTCGTATGGCTTCCCATCTATGATACATCAATCACATCTTGCGCACAAGACTTTCCCGGGCAAGATTGGACAATTTTTCACCGCGCGGGCCAAAAAGCCTGATGGCATCCACTGCTTCCTCAACGGCGGCGCCGGCGTCCCTGCGGGCCTGCTCCACACCGCGTACGGATGGCCAGGTCATCTTGCCGCGCTGGGCATCCATCCCGGTTTCCTTGCCCAGCGCCTGCACATCCCCTTCCAGATCCAGCAGATCATCCTCAATCTGAAAGGCAATACCCAGGCCCCGGCCGTACACACGGGCGGCCTGCAGCTGTTCCTCCGTAGCATCCGCAAGCATCAGACCCGCCACAACGGGTGCGGTCAGCAGATCCGCCGTTTTGTGCAGGTGGATATAGCGCACGCTTTCCACGCTGGGTTCCCTGCCTTCCAGCTTTACATCCAGCGTTTGACCGGCCACCATGCCCCGCACGCCCGCGCGGTAAGCGATTTCGCGCATGGCGCGCACTGCCTGGGCAGGATGTTCCTGCGTAAAGGGCGCATCCAGCATGGTTTCGTAGGCCATGTTGAGCAGTCCGTCGCCGGCCAGAATGGCCATATCCTCGCCGTAAACGCGGTGATTGGTGGGCTTTCCGCGGCGCAGGGCGTCGTCATCCATGGCGGGCAGATCATCGTGCACCAGCGAGTAGGTGTGAATCATCTCCAGCGCGCAGGCAAAGGGCAGCACGGTTTGCCAGTCTTCCCTGAGCAGATGATACGCAGCCAGCAGCAGGCAGGGACGCAGCCGCTTTCCGGGAAGCAGCAGGCTATAGCGCATGGCGCTGCGCAGGGGCTGGGGCGGCAGGCCTTCTGCCGGATTCCGCTCAACCGCCTCGGTTACAGGTTCTTCGCCCGCGTTTGCCAGCAGCGGCAGGGTTTGCAGGGCATTTTCCACGGCTTCGCGATATTGCTTCATTCTTCTCCCTCTTTCGCTGTTTCATCTGCCAGCTCGTCAAGCAGGCTTTGCTGCCGGACAAGCTCGCCCGGCTCCACCCGGGGCTCTCCGTCACGGCCAAGCCGCACCTCCATCATCCGGCTGTCGGCCAGCTCCAGCTTTTGGGTAAGCTCTCTGGAAAGCTTCATGCCTTCCTCATACAGCTTTAACAGCTCATCCAGCGCCAGCTCGCCTTGCTCCATCTGTCCGACAAGCTTTTCCAAGCGTTCCAGCCCTTCTTCAAAAGCAGGCGTTTTCTTTCTGGTTGCCATCTGCTTTCCTCCCTTATACCCTTTTTGCATCGGGTAAGATGTTTTGAGCGGTCGCATCCACTCTGCCGTCCGCCATCACAATCTGCAGGAAATCCCCCGCGCAAACATCGGCTGTACCGCGTACAAGCGATCCGCTTTTCATCACAACTGCGTAGCCGCGTTTCATGGTTTCCATGGGGCCGGAAGCGCGCAGCTGCAGCAAAAGGCGATCCACGGAATTTCTTTTGCGCAGCAAAGCGGCATTCGCTGCCGCATCCAGCCGCACCGAAAGGGCTGCCAGCGCTGCGCGTAGCCTTTCGCTGCGCTGCACGGGAGAGGCGGCGGCAAGCCTTTGCTGCAAAACCGAAAGTCTCAAACGCTTTTGCTCCAGCTGCCGCTCAAACGCGCGGAGAAGCTCTCCGTCCAGCGAATCGATTTCGCCAAGCAGCGCGTCCCGTTCGGGCACTGCCAGCTCCGCTGCTGCCGAGGGCGTAGGAGCCCGAAGATCGGCCGCCAGATCGGCAATGGAAAAATCCGTCTCGTGGCCAACTGCGCTAATCACCGGGGTTTGGCATGCCGCGATGGCACGGGCAACCGTTTCTTCGTTAAACGCCCACAAATCCTCCATGCTGCCGCCGCCGCGGCCCACGATGATTACATCAATCTGAGGCAGTCCATCCAGCACGCGAAGGCCCTGCGCAATTTCCTCCGCTGCGCCCTCACCCTGCACCTTGACCGGGAACAGATAAAGCGGCATTCCCGGAAAGCGCCGCCAGGCAACGCGCATGATATCGTGCACCACCGCGCCGGTTTTGCTGGTCACAATCCCGATTCCGCCCGGCAGCACCGGCAGCAGCTTTTTGAGGCTGGGGTCAAAAAGTCCCTCCTGCGTAAGCTTGCGCTTGAGCGCTTCAAACCGCAGGTACAATTCCCCCACGCCATCCGGCTCCATCGCATCCACATAAAACTGATACGATCCGGTTTTGGCATACAAACCGACGCTGCCAAACAGGCGAACCCTCTGTCCGTTTTCCGGACGGAAGCGCAGAGCGTAAGCCGACTGACGGAACATGGCGCAGTTGATGGCCGCCTCCTCATCCTTGAGAGTAAAATACCAGTGCCCGTAGGAATGGTGCTTGAGATTGCTGAGTTCGCCGGTAAGGCAGATGCCGTGAAGAAGCGGATCGGAAGCAAAGGTGCGGCGCACATACTCATTGAGCTGGCTAACCGTAAGCGTCAGGTTTTTCACTTGGCAAGCACCTTTTCCGCCGCCGCCACGGTATTGTCCATCAGCATGGCAATGGTCATTTTGCCAACGCCGCCGGGAACGGGCGTAATCCATGAGGCTTTTTCGGCCACGGGTTCAAAATCCACATCGCCGCACAGCTTTCCATCCACACGGTTGATGCCCACATCCACCACCACCGCGCCCTCCTTGACCATATCGGCGGTAAGAAAGCGCGGCTTGCCCACAGCGGCTACCAGAATATCCGCGCGGCGGGTGTGCGCCGCAAGGTCGGCGGTGCGGCTGTGGCAAATGGTAACGGTGGCATTTTCCTGAAGCAGCAGCAGCGCCATGGGCTTTCCCACAATATTGCTACGACCCACAACCACGGCTTCCCTGCCTGCAATGGGGATGCCCGCCTGCTTCAGCATATAAAGCGCGCCCTTTGGCGTGCAGGCAACTGTGCAATCCAGCCCGCGGCAAAGGCGTCCGGCATTGATATCGTGAAAGCCGTCCACATCCTTCTGGGGCAGAATGAGTGAAAGCGCCCGGTCGGCATCCAGATGGCGCGGCAGAGGCAGCTGCACCAGAATACCATGGACGGACGGATCCGCGTTGGCCCTCTGTATTTCAGCCTCCAGCTCCGCCTGCGTGGTATGCTCCGGCATGCGCAGCGTTGCGGAACGGATTCCCAGACGCGCACAGGCCTTTTCCTTGTTGCTCACATAGGTATGGCTGGCAGGATCCTCTCCTACCAGAATCACCGTCAGGCCGGGAACCAGCCCCTTTTGGGCCAGATGGGCAACGCGCCGCTTCAGCTGTTCCTCAAGCTGCGCTGCCATCAGCCTTCCATCCAGCAATTGAGCCGCCATACAGACATTCCTCCTCACTTCTGCTGTTCAAGAAATCTGCGCATACCAATGCCTGCCACGCCGGCAGCGTTATCCGCGCTGAACTGCGGCTGGCCAAAAAGAACCTCCACAGGCCGGCGCTGTTTGGCAAGCCTGCGCCTGAGCTGCCCGCGCAGCAGCGTGGAGGATGCCACGCCGCCCACAACAAGCGCTTTCCGGGCGCTTGTATGCTGGCACGCGCCTGTCAATAGCCTGGCAACCGTGCGGGCGAGCACATCAAACACCTCTGCGGCAATCTTCTCGTGGCTCAGCGTTCCCTCTCTGATCCATTGCTGCGCACGTGTTTCAACGCCGGAAAGGTGACAGGTCAGGCCGTCCTTTTCCACACTTACGGGCAGCAGGCTTTCCACGGTGCCCTCAAAACCCATGGCCAGCTTTTCCAGGGAAGGACCCGCCGGAAAAGGAAGCCCCATTGCCACTCCCACACGGTCAATCATCTGACCGGCGTGCAGGTCCGCGCAGCCTCCCAGCAGCGTCAGACGCCCGTTTTCGCAGGCAAGCAGCTCTGTTGTGCCGCCGCTGAGGTGAAGCGCCACAAAGGGCTCGTCCGGCTGCTTCTGGCCAATCAACCCCGCTGCCACGTGCCCCTGCTGATGGCTGGTTTGAAACAGCGGCACTCCCAGCACGTCCGAAAGTACCCTGGCGTGGCCAAGCCCCACCATGAACACCGGCATATAGCTGTCTTCCTCATCGCGCGGCGCAGAGGAGGCGCACACCGCAACCACCTCCGCTGCCTGCCCTTCCAGCTGCTGCCTCAGCCTGTCCATCACCAGCGGCATTTGCCTTACATGCGCAAAAACGGCCTCGCTTTGGCGAAGGCCGCGTTCTCCCTGCGGTACGGGCAACAGCATGCGCGAGGCGGCAACCACCTCGTCCTGCTCGTTCACCGCTGCCGCAGAGGTCGTATAGCAGCTGGTATCAAAACCCAACGTTACACGCATTTGCTTATTGCTCCTCAGGCTTTTCTTCATTCTGAGGCTCGCGCTTGCCGCGCTCCATCGCGCCCAGTACACCGTTGATATACCGGCTGCTCTTTGGCTCGCTGTAACGGCCGGCCATCGACATGGCCTCGCTGATGGCCACGTTGTCGGGCACATCATCACGATGGAACATTTCGTAGGCGGCAAGGCGCAGAATGCTCAAATCCACATGAGGCACACGGTCCAGCGTCCACGCGCCGGTGGAATGCTTTTCGATGGTTTCATCCAGTTCGGTTTCATGCTCCTTTACGCCAGCCAGCACATCATTGATATAGGCCAGCTCGGATTTGGAAGGGCGAAGCTCTCCCTCTCCGGCGTTTAGCATGGAAAGCTGTTCATACACCAGATCCAGGGATTCGTCGTCAGCCTCGCCGCCGGATAGGCGTTCGTAAAGCAGCTGCATGGCAGCCTGTCTGGCAATCGAACGTGCCATTGTATTTAACACTCCGTTTCACTTTTGATGAGTTTATTCGTCTTTGGGTGGAAAAACCTTGTTAATAACCTTTTTGACCGCCTCGCCCTTGTTGGCGACCGCTCCGATAAAATAGCCAAACGCAAACAGCACCGCTACAAACGCTGTGCGCCAGAAACCCAGAAACAGAATCATCAGCGCAATCAGCGCGCCAAGAATTCCCAACATCATGCCGCATTCGGGGGTTCCCATCTGGAACTTACGCATTACGCATTCTCCTCCTCGACAACGATTGTTTCACTCTGCGCATCTTCGGAAGCGCACTCGGGCGTAGAAGGCTGTTCTTCTTCTACAATCTCCTGAACATTCTGCGTAGCTTCGGACTGCTGCACTTCATCGGCGGTTGGCGGAATTTCAGGTTCCTGCACGGGCGTGCCCGCAACGAAAACGGGTTCCTCCCTGTGCTGGAACGGCGGCTCCGCGGGGGCTTCCACGCGCCTGACTTCCTCCACAGGAGCCGGCTCGATTGGGGTCTCCTGAGGGGGAGGAAGCAGCTTTACATTATCCGTTTCCACCTTTACGCGTACCTCGTACACATCCACACCGCTGCAGGAGGTAATGTACTGTTTAATCTGCTTTTGCAGCGCATTTACGGTAAGCGGAATATTAACGCCGGAAGCAAGCGTGATTTTGATATCCATGCTTACGCCGCCGCGTACAAGATAAATTCTGGTATAGTTGGCGGTAAGCTCGCTGTGCGCGTCCACGCACTTTTTAACCATATTCTCCAACGCCTTGATGGAGATGTTCATATCGCCGTATTCAGTATGCTGTACCACGAAGCCCTTGTCCTTGCGGCGGCGAAACAGCATTCCTACGCCATAAGCACCCAGCAGCGCCAGCAAAAGCACAGCCAGGCCAAACAGAGCCCAGCGCATCCATGCCTGCAGGCCGCCCGTAAGCAGCGCAATCGCATCCCTGATTTGCTGCACAGGCAACCAGCCCACCGCATAGAGCACAATGGCAACGGCAGCCAAAATACACAATACGCCCATCAACGCAGCGAGAATACGATCCCATACGCGCAGTTTCATCATTGCAATTGCCTCCTTTGCTTCAGGGCAGATGGGAGAAGAAAAGCCTGTGCCGAGCCTGCGGAGGCAAGCTCAGAACAGGCGATGCGTTATTCTTCGGATACCGTTTCCTGACCGGCTTCCACGTCATCCGCCTTGGCGGCTTCCAGCTCCAGATCCGCCTCGGTGGGCTCATGTTCCTCGGCAGGCGTGGGTTCGCCCTCAAACTCCACCTTCACGGGCTCGACGGGTTTGGCCTCCGCCTTTTGAGGGGCATCTGAACCGGCCCCAAGACCGGTCAGGCTTTCAAATCCTTCCAGCGCGGGCTGATTCTGCTCCTTCTCAAAGCTTACGCCCTGCACATGCACATCCACCCGTACCACATGCAGCCCGGTCATGCTTTCAATGGACTTGCGCACGTTCTCCTGCACGGCGGCGGCGCAGGTTTGAATGGGCGTGCCGTATTCCACAATCAGGTACAAATCCACAGCAGCTTCCTCGGTGCCAAGCTCCACCTTAACGCCTTTGGTAATTTTGCTTACGCTTTTGCTGCGGCCAAACACGTCAGTAATGCTGCTGGAGGAGCACATTGCGGCAACGCCATCAACCTCGTTGGCTGCAACGCCGGCAATGATCGCGATCACTTCATTGGCATATGTGATGGTGCCCATGGAATCGTTGTCCTGATCCAGGGTCAGAGGCAGATTATCCTTTTTGGTGGCCATATACCACACCTCCTACGGGGTTGTTGCCGTCATCAAACACAGGCAACGCCTGTTTGAACGTCTATAAGTATAGCAGAGTTTGCCCCGGTTGACAATCCATTTGTTTTTGAGAGAATTACTCTTCCTCCGGCTTGACGAGGGCAATGTGCAGTTCATCCAGCTGGCGCTGCTCCACGGTTCCGGGCGCGCCCATCATCAGGTCCTGCGCGTTCTTGTTCATGGGGAAAGCAATCACCTCGCGGATGGCATCTTCGCCCGCCAGAAGCATCACCATGCGATCCACACCGGGCGCGATGCCTGCATGCGGCGGAGCACCATAGCAGAAGGCATTGTACATGGCGGGGAACTTGGCCTTTACGTCCTCCTCGCCCAGACGCACCATCTGGAACGCCTTGATCATGATTTCAGGATCATGGTTGCGCACCGCGCCGGAGGACAGCTCCACGCCGTTGCAGACCAGATCATACTGGAAGGCGGTAATGGTCAGGGGATCCACCTCGCCCCTGGCCGCCTTGTCAAGAATTTCCGCGCCACCGTTGGGCATGGAGAAGGGATTGTGACAGAATTCCAGCTCGCCGCTCTCCTCGCCGATTTCGTACATCGGGAAATCCACAATCCAGCAGAACGCATACTGCTCCCTGTCCATATGGTTGGGGCACATTTCGCCAAGCATTTTGCGAAGCACACCGGCAGTTTTCTGCGCCACGCCCTTCGAGCCGCAGGCAAGACCAACGAATGTGTTGGGCTTCAGCCCCAGCTTTTCAATCAGCTCGGATTGCTGTTCCTTCACAAACTTGGCGATGCCGCCGGCAACCTCGCCCTTTTCATCCAGCTTGAACCAGTAGGCCTTGTTGCCGCTTACCACTTCCACGTCGGCGCACAGCTTGTCAATCTGCTTGCGGGTAGCCGTCATATCGCTTACCACAACTGCCTTCACCGTCTGTCCCTCAAAGGGAGCAAAGCCGCAGGAGCCGATCAGGCCGGTTACATCCTGCACAGTCAGGTCAATGCGCAGGTCGGGCTTGTCGGAGCCGTATTTTTCCATGGCTTCGGTATAGGGAATGCGCGTAAACGGAGCTGACGAGGCACGGTTGTACAGGCCGAATCTGGCAAAGATGGGCGGAAGCGCATCCTCCAGCACGGCAAACACATCCTCCTGGGAGGCAAAGGCCATTTCCATATCCAGCTGATAGAATTCACCGGGGCTGCGGTCGCCGCGGGCGTCCTCGTCGCGGAAGCAGGGCGCAATCT
>JAEDGL010000093.1 GCA_016297535.1 Clostridia bacterium
GCTTTCAAACACGCCGTAAACCACCGAGCCGCTGCCGGTCATCATGCCGCGCACCGCGCCGAGCGCCTCCAGAGCGCGCGCAGCCTCGCCGATGGCGGGACGCGCCTGCACGCTTACCCCTTCCAGCACATTGTTCATGGCCTTTCCGAGCGCGGGAAGATCGCCCCTCAGCAACGCCTGCTGAGCCGCCGCCGTTTGCGGACGGGAAAGCACTGCCGGATCCAGCGCGTCAAAGGCGCCAAAAACCTCCCGTGTGCTCAGGCCGCCGCAGGGCTGCAGCATTACCAGATGCACGCAGGGAGCGGGAGACAGCGGGTGAATGTCCTCGCCAATGCCGCCCACCCGGGCCAGCCCTCCGGTGAGCATGAAAGGAATATCCGCTCCAAGGGACAGCCCCAGGGCCAGAAGCTCCTTTTTGGAAAGCTGCAGTTGCCACAATTGCACAAGACCCTGCAGCGCAGCAGCGGCATCCGCACTGCCGCCGCCCATGCCCGCGCCGGAGGGGATGGCTTTACGCAGCTTGATGCGCGCGCCCTTTTGGACATGGCAGTAATCGCGCAGCTTTTGGGCTGCGCGGTATACCAGATTGCTCTGGTCGTAGCAGACCGCCTGGGAGGACAGCGCATCCTCCTGCGAGGCATCCGCCGTGTCGTGTTCCTGCGATGCGTTTTCCAGAAGCAGCGTATCCGCCTCCTCCAGCCAGAGCGTATCGTGCATGTCCACGCTCTGCATCAGCATATCCATCAGGTGATAGCCATCCGGCCGGGTTCCCAGAATATCCAGCGTCCAGTTGATTTTGGCATGCGCCTTTAGACAAAGCATTGCATCCAGCCCTTTTGGTGTGGTATAGTATCAACAGTATACCATTTTTTGATGCACACGTTAAGGGGGTGGAGGCCAAATGACGGCAATTCCTGTGCTCATTTCGCTCAAATCCAACGCACACCGCGACGAAGCGACCGAAGATGAAACCATGAGCATGCTGACCTCCGGCTCGCTGGAGGTGGACGACGCCAAAGCGGTGATCCGGTACGAGGAGAGCATTGACGAAAGCCAGCCGCCTCAGCAGGTGGAACTGGTGGTGGAAAACGAAACCGTTACCATGAACCGCGGGGGAGCCTATTCCACGCAGATGGTGTTTCGCCTGGGCTGCCGGTATGAGGGACAGTATCGAACGCCCTATGGCGATATGGATCTGGCGCTGTACTGTACACGCCTTGGCTATGATCTGGGAGAGGACGGTGGTGACCTGGAGCTGAGCTATCAGCTGGATATCAATGGACGGTTTGCCGCCATGCACGATATGGAGCTGCACCTGTTCCGCCAGGGGGATGAAGATGAACCTGAAGGCTGAGCAGCGACGATTGTATGCGCTGCTGCCTTCGGATGCGCATTGCTTTGTACGGGTGTGCAGCCACGACAGCGCCCTGTGGGTGAGCGATCTGCCGCGAAAGGGTGTGGAATGCACCGCACTGCCGGCTGCCTTGTACCGGGAAGGCTTTGAAATACGGCCGGATGAAGCGGCGCGCCTGTGGTATGTGGACTGGACCATGGAGCGCTGGCAGCAGCTACTGAAGGCACTGCCCACGGAATGCCCGTCGTTGCCCGCAGGGGAGGAATACCACGAGGCCTATGTGCTGTGCAGGCTGTGGCTGCTGCATCCCGCGGCGTTTGCTCCGCAGCAGCTGCCCGTTTTGCGCAGGGTTGTCAAGCTGATGGCACAGCCGCCCGCTGTGCTTTTGCGTTCGGTTCGCGCCCTGCACGAGGAAGCTGCCGTGCAGCTGAGGCAGGGAAGGCCCGTTGCTCATTGCGCCGGTGCGTTGCTGGCCGCGTGGCTTGCGGAACATGATGGCGAAAAGGAGGGGAAAACATGATTCTCAAATATTACGGCCATTCCTTTTTCACTGTAACGCTGGAAAGCGGAAAAACCATTGCCTGTGATCCCTATGGGGATTTTTATGAATATCCCAGGCGCAATGTCAAAGCGGATATCTGCCTTGTAAGCCACCACCATCACGATCACGATGGGGTGGAGCAGTGCCTGCAGCCCGGGGCGCAGGTGGTGGATACCGCCGGGGTTCACAAGCTGGGCGACGGATTGACCGTTCGTTCTGTTGCCACCTGGCATGACGACCGTCAGGGTGCGCTGCGCGGAACAAATCTGATCCATATCATCGAGGCCGAGGGCCTTCGCGTTGCGCACGCGGGCGATCTGGGCCATCTGCCGGATGCGAAGCAAATCCGGGACATCGGATCGGTCGATGTGCTGCTGGTGCCCGTGGGCGGCTACTACACCGTGGATGCAAAAACGGCGCTGGAGCTGTGCTGCCTGCTGCAGCCAGTGTGCGCCATTCCCATGCACTACCGCACCCGTTTTGATCCCGACATGCCCATCAGCCCTCTGAGTGATTTTCTCGATCTGGCAAAAGCGGAGGATACGCAGATGCCGCTTTTGCGCATAACCAGGGCGGATGTGCTGGAGCGCCCGTCCGTGGTAACAATGTCTGTTCTGGCGTAACGCACATTGGCGCCGGAATCATTCCCGGTTTTGCGGAAAGGAACATCAAGAATGATCACATGGCCTGTGTCCGACAGGGAAAAGCTGAACCGCCTGCTGCAAACCGCCGAAAACAATCTGCGCGCTCTGGAGCTGTTCAGCAGCTATTTGCAGATCTGTCCCCGCTTTGTAAAGGCGGAGGATATTCGCAGCCTTACGCAGGATTGCGGCGTAGATGTGCAAACCGCTCAGCGCCTGCTGGTGCAGGCTGCCTGCGGTCTGGATTGCGAGAATCGGGAAAAGGATCGGTTCTTGGAAAAGCAGTATTTTCGCCATGCCATTCATTTGCTGGATGCCCGGGAATGCCGTGCGGATCCCTATTATCAAACCATCAGGCTGCCCGAGACTTCGCGCGGAAAGTGGAAAATGGGCTATAAAACCATCGAGGCCTATGAGCTGTTTACATCGGATGATCTGAAACGTTTGCCAGACGGGCGCGAAATTCCCCAGACGGGCTTTTTTACGGAGGATTTCCATGCCCCCATGGTAGAGGAAAACGGTCGTGAGTGGATGACCGTTACCCCCAGCGAAATCCATACCATGACGGCTGATATTCAGGCGGCGCATGGCAAAGTGGCTGTGTTTGGGCTGGGGCTTGGCTATTATGCCTTCATGGTTTCGCAAAAACCGGAGGTAACGCAGGTGGTGGTAGTGGAGCGTGACCCCAGCGTTATCTCGCTGTTTACCGAATTTATTCTACCCCAGTTTCCGCACAGGGACAAGATAACTGTTTTGGAAGCGGATGCATATCTGTATGCGGAAAAAATGGGACGGGAACACTTCGACTGCTCTTATGTGGATATCTGGCACGATGTGCTGGACGGCGTGGAAATGTATCTGAAAATGAAGCGGATGGAAAAGCATTCGCCCGGTACGCAGTTTCTGTACTGGATTGAGCCCAGCATGCTTGCCTGGCTGCGTGCAATGGCGCTGATGGAGGTGGAGGAGGAAACCGAAGGACCGATGATGCACACGCTTGGAAGCATTCATGGCGTGGATGCGCTGATGGAAGCCCTTTCGGATGCCCAACTCAAACAACTTGCGCCCCTGATCCCCCTGGAAACAGCGCGCAGATAAGGAGAAGCATTATGGAGCACAAGCAGGTGCAGGCGCTTGCCAAAGAAACGATGAAATGCATTCGCACGGAAGTCAGGGCGGGTATGCCATTGCAGGAGGTGCGGGAGCGCTGCGAAAACCATATGCGGGAGCTTGGCGCGGATTCGTTCTGGTATTACGGTGTGGGCGCGTTTGTGTTTTCCGGGAATCAAACCGCGCTTTCCATTTCGGGGCGCAATTATCAAACGCCGGATCGCGTGCTGGAGGAAAACGATATCCTCACCATTGATTTAAGCCCGCAGTGCGAAGGCGTATGGGGCGATTACGCACGAACCATCATCCTTCAAAACGGAACGGCGGTAAAGGACATTGCACAGATCCGCAACGGCCAGTGGAAAAACGGATTGCTGGCGGAGGAACGGCTGCATAAGGAGCTGTTCCGCGTCGCCAGGCCGGAGCTGACCTTTGATCAGCTCTACGAGCACATGAGCGCCTTTATCCGGGCTTGCGGATGGATCAATCTTGATTTCAACGGCAATCTGGGACACTCCATCGTTGCACAAAAGGATGACCGCATTTATATTGAAAAGGGCAACCGGCGGCGACTGGGCGATGTGAGCCTCTTTACGTTTGAACCGCATATCGGCGCTGAAGGCTCTCCCTACGGATACAAACAAGAAGACATCTATGGCTTTGAAAACGGCATTCTAAAACAATTATAGCGAAAACAGCGTCCAATAGGGGCGCTGTTCAGGCTATCGATAAACCCTGTGGGAGGAGTCGGAGGGCCGCAGCCCACCGACTCCGGTTCCGAGCCCAGCGACATGTGCGCTGGGCTCGGTTGCCTTGCGCAGCAAGGCTTTCTAAACAGCGTCCAATAGGGGCGCTGTTTTCGCTACTTACAGGTCAAATAGCGTTAGCTGTTGTACCTTGGGCGCTTTGGCGCGCGCGTGGATATCAGCGCGCATCACGGAGGAAGGCAGTTCCCTGGCAAAGACGGACGGCTTTCCGGCGCAGGTTACAATCAGCTCCTCCCGTGCACGGGTGATGCCCACAAAAAACAGACGGCGTTCTTCCTCGATATCTGTATGGCTCTGCGCACGCTCCAGAGGGAGAGACCCCTCTGATACGCCCGCAAGAAAAACCACCGGAAATTCCAGCCCCTTAGCGGCATGCAGGGTCATCAGGCGTACGGCGCCGCTAATGTATTCTGTGCCGGACGCGCGGCGCACGTCTGCACTGTCTTCCGTGCGCAGGCTGCTCAGCATGGAGGGCAAATCCGCATAAAATACAGCGGCGTTCAGCAGACCGCTTACAGCATCCGATTCCAGATGGCATAGGCTTGCGAGCACTTCCAGCAGTTTACGGGGTTTTTCCTGCAAAAGGCGGGGCGATATCCGGCTCACCGCATCCACCCACGGCTGCAGCAGCGGAAAATCCGCAAGCATCTGGGCCAGAAGGCCGGCGTCCAGCGTTTCACATTCGGAAAGCGCTACGGCGGCAGGCTGGATGAGCGCGGCAGGTATACGCCACAATCCGTCCAGAGCGGCGTGCAGGGAGACGCTGTCGCGGCGATCCAGCAGGCTTGCAAAAAAGCCCAGCATTCCCTGCACGGTTTGATCGCACAAAAACGCATCATGACCGGAAATGACACAGGGGATGCTGTCGTGCGCAAGAGCGGCTTCAATCTGCTCCAGCTGGCGGTGCGTTCGGCACAGAATGGCGATTTCGGAAAAGGACCGGGTAACGGCGCGTTCCCCACGGTCGCGCTGAGCCTCCAGCATATCCACACCGCCCGCCATGTGCGCGATCTCACGAGCAATCCATACCGCTTCAGAAAAGCAATCCGGCGCCTCCAGCAGGCGGATCGCGGTTCCGGCCGGACGGTTGGCTTCCAGCACGCGTTCCATGCCGGGATTGGGGCGGATGGCGCATAGCGCGGCTTCCACAATCTGCGGCGTGCAGCGGTAATTATGCCGCAAACGGATGAGATTGGTATGCGGATGGGCGTTCAGAAAGGTCTCAAAGCAATCCGCCTGTGCGCCGCGAAAGCCGTAAATGGCCTGATCGGGATCGCCAATTACGAACAGGCTTTCGCTCTTTTCGCTCCAATGATTGATGAGTGCATGCTGCAGCGGGTTGATGTCCTGAAATTCATCCACCAGCAGATGGTGAAACTGTTTTTTAGCGGAAACGGGCACTTGCAGCGCGTGCAGCAGCACATCGTCCAGATCGCGCACGCCCAGCAGCTTCAGGCGCTGCTCATACGCGCCGGGCAGCCATGCGGGCAGGGAGGCCGTTTCCTGTGTGCGCACACACAGATGATTTTTGTACAGCGAAAGCAGACGCAGGCATTCGCCAGGGGAGAGATGCTCCTCATGCTCCTTGAGCAGGGTGGACACAATTTCCTGCGCCTGGGGCCGGGTGACGGTGGGCCTGCGATCCAGAAGCTTCATGCAGATGGCGTGGAATGTTCCTACGGTCAGGCCGCGAACGGCCTTTTTGCCCAGCCGCGCGGTAAGGCGTTCCAGCATTTCCGCTGCGGCCTGCCGGGTAAAGGTAACGGCGGTGATTTCGCCGGAAGGTACGCCCAGAGACTCAATCAGATAAGCGATGCGGGAGACCAGCGTTTTGGTTTTGCCTGTGCCGGGACCCGCTACAACGGCAGTGCAGGCATCGGCGCTTTGCACTGCGAGCAGCTGTTCGGCGTTCATGGGCTCGGTGGCTTGCGCATCAGGCCCGACGGCTGCTTTCCCGGCTTCCTTTTTCCGGCTTACGCCCTGCGTGCGAAAGCCGGTGGCTTTTGCAGGTACCAATGGCTCCAGCAGGGACGTCTGTCCACAGAGCAGCTGCGTTTCCCCGGGCTCAAACAGCCTGATAACGCCGTACTCGCCGTCGTATCCGGCCTGACGGATCACCCGTCCTTCCCGCAAGCGTTGTACGCCTTGCGCAACGATCGGGCCTGCGGCGCTTTCGATATCGTCCAGGGAGCGCAAACGCAGAATGTCAAACTCGCTGCCCAGCCTGCCAAGCAGCGCAAAATAAGCCGCATCTACTTTTTTGGACGCTTGAGAAACCCCCATGCAATCTGCCAGCAGCTCCGGCAAAGGCATCAGGCTTTCAAAGGGCTTGAGAAGTGCGATGGGCGCTGCGCGATCGGCCAAAGCCTCTACCCGGTGCAACACTCCCACGGTAAGCCTGCGTCCGCACACAGGACAGAGCCCATTGAGCTGCACCGTCTGCGCAGGCTCCAGGCAGCAACGGCAGTTGCGGTGACCATCCAGATGATACTTGCCTTCTTCGGGATAAAACTCAATGGTGCCATGAAAGCCCTCGCCGGTTTCGATGGCGCGTTTAAGCGCGGGATAGCTGCATTCACAATCCAGAAGATTGGCTTCGCGGCCCAGTTTGGCGGGGGAATGGGCATCCGAATTGGATACCAGCGTGTATCCATCCAGCATGGAAAGCCTTCGGTTCATAAGCGGATCGGAGGATAGTCCGGTTTCCAGCGCGTGAATGTAGGGCGACATATCCGCATAGCATTCTTCCAGCGTTTCAAAATCCGAAAACGCGCCAAACAGCGAAAAATGCGGCGTCCAGATATGAGCGGGAATGTAAATGGCCTGCGGACAGCATTCCAGCGTAATCTCCAGCAGATCGCGGCTGTCCAGCCCAAGTATCGGCCGGCCGTCGCTGCGTATATTGCCAATGGCTTCCAGACGGTGGGAAAGTTCCTCAGCCGCTTCCAGCGATGGCAGCAGTATTACATGGTGCACCTTGCGCGTTTTGCCGCCACGCTTGTAAATCGTGCTGATTTCGCCGGAAACCACAAAGCGAGGCGCGTCTTGCGGCTGAATCTCGCAGGGTAAAACCAGGCTGTCGCGCAGGCGGTATAGTCCCTCCTGCGCAGGAATGAGCATCTGCTTTAGCTCCTCCCGCCAAGCCGGATGGGTAAAATCACCTGTACCGATCAGGCCAATTCCCTTGCGGCGCGCCCAAAGATCCAGATGGGGTGCGTCGCACTCTCGGCTGGTGGCGCGGGAAAAGCGGGAGTGAATGTGCAAATCGGCTATCAGCATGAGAAAACCATCCTCCATTGTTTTACAAACCGTTTGAATATTATACCGCTTTCACCGGCCGTTGACAATCACCGCATGCCTGTGGTTTAATAAATGCATCATCAAAGCGAAATGAGGAAACACCATGAAGACCATCCGCGACAACCTGAGCCGCTATCGCAACGAATTAAAGGGGATTGCCATCCTATGGGTGGTGTTTTTTCATGCGCAGCTGGGGCTGGAAGGCCTGTTGTACCAGGTGCAGCGAATTGGCTATGGCGGCGTGGATCTTTTCTTTTTTTTAAGCGGATTTGGGCTGTATCATACGCTGGAGAGAGACGCAGATTTGGGCAGGTATCTCAAGCGCAGGGCGCGGCGGTTGCTGCCGGCGTATCTGCCGTTTTGCGTGGTATGGCTGGCGGTTATACTGCCGCTGCAGGGGAGCGGGATTGCACGCAGCCTTCGGATTGTGGCCGGAAACCTGACGATGTGCGGCTTTTTTGCCGGCGTTGAGCTTAATATCAGCTGGTATATAAGCGCAATGCTGCTAAGCATTCTTCTTGCACCGCTGCTGTACACGGTGCTGCGCGGAGAGAAGCATTTTTGGGCACGGTCTGCTGCCTTGATTTGCCTGCTGTTTGCAGCCGGACTTGGCTATATTGGAGACGGCCGGTATATGGCCATTTCGCGCCTGCCGGTGTTTGCGCTGGGCATGGTGTTCGCCGCGCCCCAGGCAAAGGTGGATTCATCTCCCAAGCTTGTTGCCGGACTGGCCGGAGCGTTTGCAGCCGGACTGGCTGTGCTGCAGCTGTGCCTGAACCGTCGTCCCGAATGGTTGATTCCCTATGCGATGTACTGGCATCCCTTTGTACTGATAACTCCCGGCCTGTGCGTTGGATTGAGCTGGTTGTTTGCAAAGCTGCCCAAGGCTGTTGGAAAGCCCTTTGCATTGCTGGGAAAGGCTTCTTTTGAGATTTTTCTGTTTAACGTATGGATAGAATTGCTTGGCGTACGCTTTGGATTGGCAACCACGCCTCTGGAATGGCTGGCCTGGAGCCTGGTGGGCATAGTGGCCGGATGCGTATATCACTGGAGCGTTGAAAGAATTTATCCAAATAGACGGCAAAAAATTTGAAAAAGTGGTTGCAATTTGTGCAAGGACATGGTATCATATCAGACGTGTCTTGAGGAATCATGGCTGTGTGTGACCCATTAGCTCAGTTGGCAGAGCACCTGACTTTTAATCAGGGTGTCTGGAGTTCGAATCTCCAATGGGTCACCATTCCTCTTTACCCCCGCGGGCGTGGCGGAATGGCAGACGCGCCAGACTTAGGATCTGGTGCCAATTGGCGTATGGGTTCAAGTCCCTTCGCCCGCACCATTATTCCTCCTCATTGCACAGATGGAGCATGCGGTAGTAGCTCAGTGGTAGAGTGCCACCTTGCCAAGGTGGATGTCGCGAGTCCGAATCTCGTCTACCGCTCCACTGTGCGGGTGTAGCTCAATGGTAGAGCTCCAGCCTTCCAAGCTGGCTACGTGGGTTCGATTCCCATCACCCGCTCCATCAAAAGCGTTCGTCTGGCGGACGAACGTTTTTTCTTTGAAATTCTTTACGAAAAATAGCAAAAAAGGGTTGCAATTGCTTTGCGGTGGTGTTATAATGCTCAAGCAATCGAACGGAGCATGCGGTAGTAGCTCAGTGGTAGAGTGCCACCTTGCCAAGGTGGATGTCG
>JAEDGL010000094.1 GCA_016297535.1 Clostridia bacterium
GCTGGTCACGCCCTCCAGCGCGTAATATTCGCACTGGATGGGAATAAGCACACGCTGCGCGGCGGTAAGGGCATTCAGCGTAAGCAAACCCAGCGACGGAGGGCAATCGATAAACAGGTAATCGTACTGGTTTTCCAGGGTTTTCAGCAACAGCTTGAGCCGGTATTCACGCTGCTCCAGCTCCACCAGTTCCAGCTCTGCACCGGTCAGCCGGATATCGGAAGGCACAAGACTCAGTCCTTCCACCGCTGTTTTCTGTATGCAGTCGGCAATTGGCGCGCGCCCCATAAGAGCCTCATACGCCGATTGCTTCTCCGCTTTGCCTCCCACACCGCTGGTGCTGTTGCCCTGCGGATCCAGGTCGATCAGCAGAATCCGCTTGCCCTTCTCCGCAAGGCAGGCGGAGAGGTTGATGGCGGTGGTCGTTTTGCCAACGCCGCCCTTCTGGTTGGTAATGGCGATCGTTTTGCCCATTCTGTCTTATACCCTCATTGCATTCGTAATTTTGAGGGATGAACGGCGCTCAGAACACAAGCGACACTTCTGCGTCGCCATCGTCGCCGTACTCATCCAGCACAAAGCTTTCCGGTGGCCTGTTGGCCTTCAGAAACTCGTATTCAATCTGCTCTTCCACGCTTCCGCCGCGGGCAAGAAAATCCTCCATGGCGGCGTTTGTTTCGTCGGTGAATGTTTCCAGCGTCATGCCCTTGCCCATGATGTAGGTGGCAATGTTCTGGCCGACATAGCGGAAATGCCAGGGCTCAAACTTGATGCCCGTCTGTGCTTCCGCCTCCTCGGTATAGCGCAGAATAAAGCCGAAATCGGCGCAGTTTTCCTTCATCCATTGCGCTTCTGGCGTCCATTTGAAGTCCTGCGTCATGGTGGGACGGCCGGCGTAATCAGCGTTCAGAATGTCCGCGCACAGGCCGCTCTGGTGCTCGCTGGAGCCGGGCTTGGCCACATAGCCGTCATCCACACCGTTGTTGCGGTCAAGGTAGTTGGCGTACACGGTTGCCTGCGTGCCGTAGCTGCGATATCCGCTTTTGAGGTAGAGCACCATGCCTTCCTCTCCGTACTCCGCAACCGCCTGCTTGCCGGAGGAGGTAACATAGGCGTACTCCGTAACAAGGCTTGCCGCCTCAAACATGGCCTTGAGCGCCTCAGCAGCGGTTTTTTCCATGTAAATGGCCGCCGAGGTGGCGCGCTTGATCCCGGTAAGCTTTACCTGCGGATTGGGCTTGAAGCTTTTGTCCAGCAGATTGGCCTCGTTCACCAGCAGCGTATATTCGGATACAATATCCGTAAGCGGCACAGGATAGTCCCAGCTTATTTCCGGTGCGTAGGACGGCTGTGCCGTTGCAAAGGCACAGTTCAAGCAAACCACCAAACTCAGAACCGCCAACACAAGCTTCTTCATCAAGAGCACCTCATTCATTCGTAACTTGATGGATCAGATAATCATATACTTCCAGCTTATAGCCTGATATATACATTTCCATTGGCAAACCGCATTCGTACAGCTCCCGGGCGTGCTCCACGCCCACATAGCGCACATGCCATGGCTCGTACATATAGCCGGTTACATCCTCGAAATTTTCCAGATAGCGCACGATAAAGCCAAACCTGTGCGCGTTATCGGACACCCACTTGCCCTCCTCCGTGGTTCCAAAGCGGGTGTTGAGCTGCGAGCTTCCCTTTTTGGCCAGGTCCATCGCAAGGCCCAGCTGATGCTCGCTCGCACCCGGGCGCGCGGATATCCGATCCGCCGCTTCCTGTCCCTGACTGGCTTTTTTTCGAGAGTAGATGGTGGATTGCTTGGAATAGCTGCGATAGCCCGAAACGATCGAGAGGTTGATTCCTTCCTCCTTGGCGGCGGCGATCATTTCTTCCAGTGCGGATGCGGCGTCTTCTCTCATGCTCTGCGACATACCGGGCGCGATGACCTTGCGCGTATCCGGCGCGTACAGTTTGCTCACCATGTGCTGACGGTTTACCAAAAACACCGTTCCGTCGATATCCTTGTCCGGCAGCGCTGCATTCTTGCTTGCATCCAGCAGCGTGGCGGACAGGGCAATGATGGAAATCACTTTCCCAAGCATCTGCTCTGCCTCCCTTCCGTTTATTTTATCATTTTTGTAACTCTTTAGCAACTGCTATCTTTCATCATCCAGCACTTTTGCACCTTCGCGGCACACATAATTTACATTTTGGGCCTCCATTAGAATGCTGACCACCACGCCCTGGTCGCCGTACTGCTGCGAAAGCACGGTACCCATGGTGTGCAGGCGGTTGATGAGACCATAGTTTTCAAACGGAATGAGCAGCTTCACTTCCTGCGTTCCTGCGTCCAGCTCGGTCTCGATACGTTCAAGCAGAGCTTCCAGGTTTTCTCCCGTGGTTGCGCTGATGCGTATTGCGCCCGGCATGCGGTCCGGCTCGTTTTCAAACAGATCGCACTTGTTGAGTGCCACAATGCGGGGCGCCTGGGTAGCTCCAAGGCTGTCCAGAACCTCCTCGACGGTGGCGTGACGGTTTTCCAGCTCCCTGTCCGCTCCGTCGCAAACAAGCACCAGTACATCCGCAAGCCTGGCTTCCTCCAGTGTGGCGCGAAACGCCTGCACCAGATCGTGCGGCAGCTTGCGAATAAAGCCCACCGTATCCACCAGCAGCGCCTTTCCCCCATGCGGCAGCGTAACGGGACGGCTTACGCTGTCCAGCGTTGCAAAAAGCTGATCCATTACATAGACGTTTGAACCGGTTAAACGGTTGAACAAGGTAGATTTTCCCGCGTTGGTGTAGCCAACCAACGCCACAATGGGCACGCCGTTTTTTTCGCGGTTCTGACGGCGCAGGCTGCGCTGGCGCTCAATCTGTTCCAGTTCACGGCCCAGATCGGTAAGCCTTTCGCGGATCCGGCGGCGGTTCACCTCCAGCTTGCTTTCGCCCGGGCCGCGCGTGCCGATGCCGCCGGCCAGACGGCTGAGCACCAGGCCCTGACCGAGCAGGCGCTGGCTGCGGTATTTGAGCTGGGCCATCTCCACCTGCAGCTTGCCCTCCCGGGTGTTGGCGCGGGCGGCAAAGATATCCAGAATCAGCGCCGTACGGTCAACGACCTTTACCCTGAGCACGTCCTCCAGATTTTTTTGCATCACGCCGGTCAGCTCTTCATCAAAGATAACCAGATCAGCCTGAATGGCCTGAACACGCAGGCTGAGTTCTTCAGCTTTGCCGCGTCCGATGCAGAAAACCGTATCCGGCTTGGGGCGCTTTTGTAAAACGCGCAGTACGGTTTCTGCGCCTGCGGTTTTGGCCAGTTCCTCCAGCTCGTCCAGCGACTGCTCGCTTTCAATGCCCACCAGCACCGCTCGCTCGCGCTCCTTTTGAAGGCTCGGGGCTGATGCAAGATAAGCTTCGTCGGTTTCTTCGATCTGCGCCATCCAGGCTTCCTGGGGCAGCTTACGGGCATTCAGCAAATCGGTACGACGTACCTGTCCTTCATGCTGAGGATCAAGAAACGCACACTGCGTGCTGGTCGGACGTCCGTCCTTGCTTACCCCCACGGCGCACATGGCATCAAAGCGCATGCTGATGAGAGCGCTGATGTCCACATCGCTCAGCTCGCCGTTGCCGTTGGGATGGGTATGAATGCAGCGCACCATGCTCAGCCGCCGTTCGCTGCGGCGAAGGCGCAAATCCGGCAGATCGATGGAATCACTCTTGCCTACAAACACATCGGCAATTTCGCCGTAACGCGTGATATACACCGCGATTTCACGGTTCAAAGCAGCAGAATAGCCGCAGAGGCTTTGTAGCAGCTCCTGCGGCATAAATACGCCGGTTTCCAGCTGCACGTCGTAGAGTGCAGCCAGCTCGTCACATACGCTTTTTCGGATTCCTTCTATATGGCCATGGATTTCCGGCATACCTGTTCCTTTCAGCAATCACCCATTGGGATGCTTTTGCTTGTAATCTTCAATGGCTGCGTGAATGGCCTCCTCGGCCAGCACAGAGCAGTGCATTTTGACCGGCGGCAGCCCGTCCAGCGCTTCGGCAACGGCCTTGTTGGTAAGCGTAAGGGCCTCCTCCAGCGTTTTGCCCTTGACCATTTCCGTAGCCATGGAGCTGGTGGCAATGGCCGCCCCGCAGCCAAAGGTTTTGAATTTGACATCCACGATCACGCCGTTTTCCACCTTGATGTCCATTTTCATGATATCTCCACACTTGGCATTGCCAACGGTGCCGGAGCCGGACGCATCAGGAATTTCTCCCACATTGCGGGGATTGGCAAAATGATCCATCACTTTTTCGCTGTACATAAGGCGTTTTCCTCCTTGATTCTCTATCAAAACGTAAACAGGTTATCCGCGTTGAGTGGGCTCATGGCGCGCAGGGTGCTAACGATATCCGGCAGCGTTGCGATTACGTAATCCACGTCCTCTTCGGTGGTATCGCTGCCAAGGGAAAGGCGCAGGCTTCCGTGCGCCACTTCATGAGGCAGGCCGATCGCCAGCAGCACATGGCTGGGATCCAGACTGCCGCTGGTGCAGGCCGAGCCGCTGGAAGCGGCAATGCCAGCCAGATCCAAACGCATCAGCAGCGCTTCGCCCTCCACATAGCGTACGGATACATTCACATTGCCGGGCAGGCGCTGCGTGCGATGGCCGTTGAGCTGCACATCGGGGATGGCTGTCAGAATACCGTCAATCAGCTTATCACGCAGCCGGGTCAGGCGTTCGGAGTATTCGGGCAGCTCTGCCACAGCCAGCTCGATGGCCTTGCCAAGGCCCACAATCCCGGGCAGGTTTTCCGTGCCTGCGCGCAGGCCGCGCTCCTGGGCACCGCCAAAAATGAGGTTGGAAATGCGAACGCCCTTGCGAATGTACAGTGCGCCAATGCCCTTGGGCGCATGGAACTTGTGCCCCGAGAGGCTTAGCATGTCCACATTCCATGCCTTTACATCCACGGGAATTGCGCCAACCGCCTGTACAGCGTCTGTATGGAACAGGATGCCGGCTTCCCGGGCAATCCGGCCAATCTCGGCAATGGGCTGCAGGGTGCCGATTTCGTTGTTGGCCGCCATGATGGTAATGAGAACGGTATCGGGACGGATGGCTTTTTGAACCTCCTCCACGGATACGATGCCATATTCATCCACCGGCAGATAGGTTACCTCATATCCCTGCTTTTCCATGTACTCGCAGGTATGCAATACCGCGTGATGCTCAATGGCGCTGGTGATGATATGCTTGCCCGGTCTGGATTGCAGCGCGCAACGGATGGCCCAGTTATCGCTCTCGCTGCCGCCGGCGGTAAAGTAGATTTCGCGCGGCTCGCAGTTGAGAGTAGATGCTACCTGTCTGCGCGCATTTTCAAGCGCCCTTCGCGCGTCGCGGCCAAAGGAGTGGATACTGCTGGCATTGCCGTAGAACTGGGTAAAATAGGGCATCATAGCCTCCACCACCTCGGGCCTGGTAGCGGTGGTGGCCGCATTATCCATATAGATACGACGGTTGCTCATCAAAGGTTTTCCTCACTTTCGCATGATTGATTCAGCATATCGCTCAGCCTGATTTTTTCAAGCTCGCTGTTGATGGAATCCGTAACCCGCTGCCAAACCCAGCGCACGGGGCAGGTGCCGGATCTCTGGCAGTTTTGTTCTGATGCGGTGCATTCGCTCAGTTCAATCGGGCCCTCCACCGCGTCAATGATATCCCGCAGCGTGGTTTCCTCGGGTCTTCGCGCCATCTGATATCCACCCTGTGCACCGCGCACAGTGCTCACCAGCCCGGCACGGCGCAGGTTTCCCAAAATCTGTTCCAGATATTGCTTGGGAACGCCCACGGTTGAAATGTTCTGCAGCGTTTGCGGCCCCTCTCCGTCATGCATGGCCAGATAATACATGGCATAAAGGCCATATTTGCCGCGTGTTGATAGCTTCATAGAGGCTCCTTTCGGAATTCCGACCTTTTTAATCGGCTTTCCGGAGAAAGGATACCATGTTCCCTCCCCGTTGTCAATACAGGATGCGCATTTGTAAACCTTTTTTATACAGGGTTCTTTGGCGGAAGGGTTTCTTGCATATCCGCAGGCGATGTGGTATGATCAGTTCAGAATAAACTTGGGAGGGATGAATATGCGCAGGGGCAGGCACACCAAGCGCGGCGTGTCTCTGGGCACCATTGTCATGCTGGCCTGCACCCTTGCCGTGCTGGCCGGGTTTGCCGCGCTCATGCCTTCCTTTACCGGCAATCAGGATATCCTGATTGATGCGGCCCGCCTTGCCGTGGCCATGGATGATTCCATTGCGCAGCTCAGCGCCTCCACCGGCTCCATGCTGCAAAGCCGCAGAGAACCGCAGCAAACCATAACCCCGCCCTTTGTAAGCCAAAACGTACCCGGCCCTGCGGCAAGCACGCAAGCCGCTCCAACAGCCGCGCCTCAGCCAACGCCCTCTCCCAAGCGTATTTTCAGCTTGTGCGCTGCCGGATCCGTCGAATGGAACAGCGATGTGAGAAAGGCGCTTACCATCGGGCAGGAAGCACGGTACGAGCTGCTGACGGATCAGATGCAGCAGGCCATGCAGGCTGATCTGAGCATTCTGACATTGCACAACACCATCAGCGCATCCAACGAGCTTTCCAATGTCAACATGCCCTCCGGGCTGCTTGCTCCCATCCGTTCCATGGGCGTTAACGCCATTGGTCTGGGGCATGTCAATGCGCTCAACTTTGGATTAACAGGGCTGGAAGAAACGGAGCAGGCCATTGCGGACGCCGGGATGACGGCCTTTGGCGCAAAACAGCCAACCCTTCTTACTCTCAACGGTGTGTCCGTTGCCCTGCTGCATTATCAGGACAGTTTCAGCGCAACCGTCCGCAAAACGATGGATCAGGACGAACGTGAAGCCGTTTTTGCTCCCATCGATTTGGCCAGAATCAGCAGCGATATTGCCGCTGTACGCCAAAATGGCGCACAGGTGGTAATCGTAACCCTCTGGTGGGGCAAAGAAAAGCAGAATACGCCGACCAACGAGCAGCGCACCCATGCGCAGGCCATTGCAGATGCGGGCGCCGATCTCATTTTAGGCACGGGCAACGGCGCTTTGCAGACGGTGCAGGTGCTCTCCGCCAACCGCGGCGACGGCAAATACCATCCCGTACTGTGTGCCTACTCGCTGGGCAACCTCTTTTCGCCGGATCGTGAATCCCGCTTAACGTTATCCGGCATTCTGCTGAAAACCGATGTGGTTTATGATGCCAACTCCGGCACGGTTGCCTTTGAGAACCTGGCCTATACGCCCACTTACGCATGGCGCGGCAAGGATGAAGGCAAAACGATCCAGCGCATTCTGATCAACAATCCCGATCAACTTCCCGCCTTTGTGGATACCAACCAAAAGGACGTTATGGATCGCTGCCTGACCCTGGTTACAGACGTGATGGAGGACACCGCCATTCCCCTCAAATACAAAACCTTTTGATGAAATGACAAACAGCCCCTTCGGAACAAACCATTCCGAAGGGGCTGCTGCTTTGGGGATACAAGCTAAGGGGATTCAGCCTTTCGCGCGGCTTACTCCACAATCAGGCTCTTGCCGGTCATTTCGGCAGGCACCTCCAGCCCCATGCTGGTAAGCATGGTGGGAGCAATATCCGCCAGGCGGCCGCCATCACGCAGCTTTTTGCCCACCATATCGGCACCCACAGCAATAAAGGGCACAGGATTGGTGGTGTGTGCGGTGAAGGGCTCGCCGTTCTCAGGATCAACCATCTGATCCGCATTGCCATGGTCAGCCGTTACAAAAACGCGGCCGCCGTTTTCAAGAATGGCAGTTACCACCTTGTCCACGCAATCATCCACAGCTGCAACCGCCTTCATGGCGGCATCCATCACGCCGGTATGGCCTACCATATCGCAGTTGGCAAAGTTGAGGATCATGACATCGTACTTCTTCTCGTTGATCAGCTCAATGGCCTTTTCGGTGATCTCGTAGGCACTCATATCGGGCTTCATATCGAAGGTAGCCACCTTGGAAGAGGGAATCAATACGCGATCCTCATCCTTGTTGGGCTTCTCCACGCCGCCGTTGAAGAAGAAGGTAACATGCGCATACTTCTGGGTTTCAGCAATGCGCAGCTGGGTCTTGCCCTGCTTGGCCAGATATTCGCCCATGGTATTGTGCATGGTTTCCGGCGGATTGACAATTTCCAGGCCGGTAAAGGTTTCGTCGTATTGGGTCATGCTGACAAAGTTGACCTTGAAATAGCCGTTTCCGCGGACAAAGCCGTCAAAATCCGGCTGGATGAAGGTACGGGTCAGCTGACGGGCACGATCCGGGCGGAAGTTGAAGAAAATGACGCTGTCGCCTTCGCCGATCACGCCGGTGGGCTTGCCGTTTTCCAGCACAACGGTGGGCTTGACAAACTCATCGGTTTCGTTAATGGCATAGCTCTGCTCCACGGCCTGCGCGCCGCTCTCCGCCGTCGCCTGCCCCTGACCCAGCACCATAGCATCGTACGCCTTCTGAACGCGATCCCACAGATTGTCACGGTCCATGGCCCAGTAACGGCCCATCACCGTGGCAATCTTGCCAACGCCAATTTCATCGCACTTGGCCTGAAGCTCCTTCACATAATCAATACCGCTGGAGGGGGGCACATCGCGGCCATCCAGGAAGCAGTGCACGTAAACCTCCTTCACGCCGCGCTGCTTGCACATTTCCAGAAGCGCATACAGGTGCGTGTTGTGGCTGTGCACGCCGCCATCGCTCAAAAGGCCCATCAGATGAACGGCCTTGCCGGTATCCCGGGCGGTATCCATGGCCTTAACAAGGGGCTTTTTCTCAAAGAAAACGCCATCCTGAATATCCTTGGTGATGCGGGTAAGCTCCTGATACACAATGCGGCCGGCGCCAATGTTCAGGTGGCCCACCTCGCTGTTGCCCATCTGGCCGTCCGGCAGGCCTACATCCATGCCGCTGGCGCCCAGCTGGGTGGTGGGGTATTTGGCCATCAGAGCATCCAGCTTGGGGGTTCCCTGCTGGAAGATGGCGTTTCCTTCATGCACGGGGTTGATTCCAAAGCCGTCCATGATGATCAGGGCAGTCATGGTTTTCTGCATTTGCTTGATTGCTCCTTATTACTTGTTGTAGAGAACCACAGCGGTGAAATCCGGGGCCTTGAGAGAGGCGCCGCCGATGAGGCCGCCGTCAATCTCGGGCTGAGCCATCAGGCCCTTGACGTTCTTGGGGTTCATGCTTCCGCCATACTGAATGCGCACAGCATCGGCCACGTCCTTGCCATACTTGCGCTCGATGGCCTTGCGGATTACGCCGATG
>JAEDGL010000095.1 GCA_016297535.1 Clostridia bacterium
AGCTGCGCGATTATCTGGAATACGGCCAGATCCGCAACTCCGTCAACCTGCCGGAGATCATTCTGGGCCGCCCGGAGGGCGTGCGCGTGCAGATCATTCACAAAAACGAGCCGGGCATGGTATCCGCCATTTCCGCGGCCATCGGCGCGCGCAAGATCAACATCAACAACATGATCAACAAATCCCGCAAGGAGATTGCCGTTACCGTTCTGGAAATCGAGCGCCTGCCCGACCAGCGGCTGACCACCGAGCTGATGGCCCTGCCCGGGGTGATCCGCATTCGGACATTTGCCTGAATCACAGGCCTTCGGCAAAACCCGGCAGGGAGTGCCCGGCTTTGCCGAAACCATTTCTGCCGGTTTTGATTCAAAAAGCTCGCCACAGGCGAGCTTTTTGCATATACCGTTATACTGTCCCGTCAGGAACCAAAGGCCCTGTCGATGTCCTGAAGCAGCGCTTCCACATCCTCGCGGCGGGTGGTTACGCTGGTGCAAAAGCGCGTGGCGGTTTGTCCGCCGTCCAGCTTTTGCCAGATGGAGAAGGCGTACCGGGCGGAAAGCGTTTCGCACACCGCATCCGGCAAAATGGGAAACACCTGGTTGGTTACGGTATCGGAAAACAGCGCGCAGCCGTGGCGCACAAACGCCTGCTTGATCTGCTGGGCATAGGCGTTGGCGTTGCGGGACAGGGTCACGTAATCGCCGTTTTTCAAAATGGCCTCAAACTGCACGCCCAGCAGCCGTCCCTTGGCAAGCATGCCGCCGCGCTGCTTGATGTGGTAGCGGAAGAAGCGGTGCAGCTCCTCGCCGCGCAGCACAATGGCCTCGCCAAACAGCAGGCCCACCTTGGTGCCGCCAATGGTAAACGCATCGCATACGCGGGCCAGGAAGGGCAAATCCACCTCCGGCATGGCGGCCATGCCATAGCCCAGGCGCGCGCCGTCCACGTACAGGGGCAGGCCCAGCTCGTGGCAGGTATCGCTGAGGGCCTGCAGCTCCTGGCGGGTGTACAGGGTGCCCACCTCCGTGGGATGGCTGATGTACACCATGCCCGGGCGCACCATGTGCTCAAAGCTGCTGTCGGCAGCATGGGCTTCAAAGGCCTCGCGCACCTGACGGGCGCTGATTTTGCCGTTTGTGCCGGGAAGGGGCAGCACCTTGTGGCCGGTGGCCTCGATGGCGCCGGTTTCGTGCACGTTGATGTGGCCGGTATCGGCGCACAGCACGCCCTCAAAGGGGCGCAGGGCGGCGGCGATCACCGTCAGGTTGGCCTGCGTGCCGCCCACCACAAAATGCACATGGGAATCGGGCGCATCGCACAGGCGCAAAATCAGCTGGCGCGCGCGGGCGCACAGGGCGTCCTCGCCGTAGCCGCAATGCTGCTCGGGGTTGGTTTCCGTAAGCGCGCGCAGCACCACATCCGCCGCGCCGCAGGCATAGTCGCACTCAAAATGAAGCATGGTTTTTCGTCCTTTCCATTTGGCGGTCTGATGCTATCCTACGCCTTCGGGGGCGGCCTGTCAAGGCAGGAGAAGGCATGGCGGGCGGAGAATCCCTTTGCAAACGGATGAGGAAAGGAAGAAAAGCCGTGAAGGAAACCGCACGCCTTGCCATGATGGAGCTGACGCCCGAGGAGGAAGAACAGCTGAAGGCCGATTTTGAACAGATGAAGCGCTTTGGCCAGCGCCTTGCGCAGTCCGGCGGGAGCGACCGCGAAGAAAGCGGGGAATGAAGCATGCTGTGCCAACTTGCCAAACGCCTTGCCCTTGGCCAAACCACCTCCGAGCAGATAACGCGCGATTGCCTCAGCGCCATTTCACAGCGCAATCCCCGGCTGAACGCCTTTCTGGAGGTGTTTGAAGACGAGGCGCTGGCCCAGGCGCGGGAAAGCGACGCTCGCCGCGCCAGGGGACAAGCCCTGTCCCGGCTGGACGGCATTCCCATCGCCGTCAAGGATAATCTTTGCATGCGGGGGCATCTGTGCACCGCGGCCAGCAAAATGCTCTCCCATTTTGTGGCGCCCTACGACGCCACGGTCATCCGGCGCATCCGGGAGGCGGGCATGCCCATTCTGGGCCGCCTCAACATGGATGAGTTTGCCATGGGCAGCGCCACCGATACCGGCTTTTGGGGCCCGGCGCATCATCCGCTGCGGGAGGATCTGGTGCCCGGCGGCTCCAGCGGCGGGGCGGCGGCTGCGGTGGCGGCGGGGCTGGTTCCGGCGGCGCTGGGCAGCGATACGGGCGGCAGCGTGCGCCAGCCCGCGGCGCTGTGCGGCGTAACGGGCGTAAAGCCCGCCTATGGCAGCGTAAGCCGCTACGGGCTGATCGCCTTTGCCAGCTCGCTGGATCAGATCGGGGTGATTGCGCGCACGGCGCGGGATGCGGAGATGGTGCTGCAAATCATCTGCGGCACGGATGAAAACGACCTGACCACCGTGCCCGGGCTGTACCGCCCTCAGGACTGCGGCCTTCGCGGCTGCGTCCTCGCCCTGCCCCGGGAGTGCTTTGCCCAGGGGCTGCACCCGGAGGTGCGCCGGGCCGTGATGGCGGCGGCGGATACGCTTGCGGGGCTTGGGGCAAGGGTGGAGGAGGTATCCATCCCGGCGCTGGATCTGGCGCTGGATGCGTATTACGTTATTTCCAGCGCGGAGGCCTCCAGCAACCTGGCCCGCTACGATGGCCTGCGCTACGGCTACCGGGCCGTGGGCTGCGCGGATACGGACGAGCTGTACCGCAAAACCCGGGGCGAGGGCTTCGGGCTGGAGGTGAAGCGCCGCATCCTGCTGGGCACCTACGCCCTCAGCAGCGGCTACCGGCAGCAGTACTATCTCAATGCCCAGCGCGTGCGCGAGGAGCTCAGCGCGCAGATGAACGCCCTGCTTGAGCGCTACGACGCGCTTCTCACCCCCGTTACCCCCACCCCCGCGTGGAAGCAGGGGCAGCACAACACCGCCATGGAGCGGTATCTGGGCGATATCTACACCGTGCCCGCCAATCTGGCCGGGCTGCCGGCCGTGTCCGTTCCCTGTGGAAAAACATCGGACGGCCTGCCCATCGGCCTTGGGCTTACGGCGGCGCGGGACGGGCTTGGCAGGCTGCTCAGCCTGTGCCGGCGCTATCAGCAGGAGGTGGGATGCGATGACGAGTGATTACGAAATGGTCATTGGCCTGGAAACCCATGTGGAGCTGCGCACCCGGCACAAGATTTTCTGCAACTGCCTCAATACCTACGGCGCCGCGCCCAACACCTGCGTATGCCCCACCTGCATGGGGCTGCCCGGCGCGCTGCCCGTGTTTCACCGCGAAAGCCTGCTGCTTGCGGCCAAGGCGGGGCTGGCGCTTCACTGCACGGTTCACGAAAACAGCCGTTTCGACCGCAAAAACTATTTTTACCCCGATCTGCCCAAGGCCTACCAGATCACCCAGTTCTACCATCCCCTGTGCGAGGGCGGATACGTGGATATCGGCACGGAGCAGGATCAAAAGCGCATCGGCATCACGCGCATCCACCTGGAGGAGGACGCGGGAAAGCTGACGCACACGCCCGGCGGGCTGGAAACAGACCTGAACCGCTGCGGCGTGCCGCTGATTGAAATTGTGACCGGGCCGGATCTTCGCAGCGCCGGGGAGGCGGTGGCGTATCTGAAAAAGCTGCGCTCCATTCTGGTGTACACGGATGTGAGCGACTGCCGCATGAACGAGGGCAGCCTGCGCTGCGATGTAAACCTGAGCCTGAGACATCCCGGCGCGCCTTTGGGTGTGCGCACCGAAATCAAAAACCTCAACAGCTTTCAGAGCGTGGAGCGCGCCATCGAGGCGGAACGGGCCCGTCAGGCGGCGCTGCTGGACGCGGGCCTTCCCGTGGTGCAGCAAACCCTTCGCTACGACCAGAAAACGGGGCAGACCCATTCCATGCGCCGCAAGGAAAACAGCGCCGATTACCGCTATTTCCCGGAGCCGGATCTGCCGCCGGTGCACATCAGCCACAGCGAGCTGAGCGAGCTGGAACGGTCCATTCCCGTTTTGCCGGATGAGCGGCGCAGCCTGTACATGCGCCAGTACGGCCTTGGCGGCTACGCCGCCGGGCAGATCGCCGCCGAGCGCTGGCTGGCCGAGCTTTTTGAAAAGGCCGTTCAAACGGCGCAAAGTCCCGTGGCCCTTGCCAACCTCATTCTGGGCGAAGCGTTTGCCCAGCTCACCCTGCGCGGCGAGGAAACCATCACCATTTGTCCGGAGCATCTTGCCATGCTCAGCAACATGGCGGTTTCGGGCCGGGTCAACAGCACCACGGCCAAGGCCATTCTGGCGGCGCTGTTTGAAAACGACTGCGATCCGGAAAAGTACGCCCGGGAGCACAGCCTGCTGATGCTGACGGACGAAAACCTCCTGCGCGGCATTGCGCAGGAGGTGCTCCTTCAGAATGATGCGCTGGTGCAAAGCTACCGCGCGGGTAAACAGAACGTGGCCAAAGCCCTGATGGGAAAGGCCATGGGCGCGTGCCGGGGCAGGGCGGATGCGGAAAAGCTGCGGCGGATTCTGCTGGAACTGCTCAACGCCTAAAGCAGGCTGCGCAGCGCCGCGGCCGCCGTTTCCATCTGGTGGCGCGTGGTGGCCCGCCCGGGGCTGATGCGCAGCACGCAGCGCGCCTCCCGCGCGGAAAGCCCCATGGCCAGATAGACGTGGCTGGGCAGGCCGCTTCCGGCCGCGCACGCCGCCCCGCCGGATACCTGAATGCCCTTCGTATCCAGCCGGGCGATCAGCCCTTCGCTTTCGTGTCCGGGCAGCCACAGGGCCATCACCCCCGGCAGGCGCGGCGCGTTTTGCCCAAGCACCCGCGCCCCGCAGCCGTCCAGAAGGCTTACGAACAATTGCATCAGCTCCCGCTCGCGCTGGGCGCGACGGTCCAGATCCGCCTCCGCCAGCTCCGCCGCCACGCCAAGGCCGCAGATGGCGGGGGTGTTTTCCGTGCCCGCGCGCAGGCCGCTCTCCTGCCCTCCGCCGTAGAGCAGCGCAGGCAGCGCCGTGCCGCTTCGCACATACAGGCACCCTACGCCCCGCGGCCCGTAAAACTTGTGCGCGGACAGGCTGAGCAGGTCGATTTCCCGCGTGTGCACCGGCACATGGCCAAAGGCCTGCACTGCGTCGGTGTGAAACAGCGCGCCCCCGCTGTGGGCAACGCGCGCAATCTGCTCCACGGGCTGCAGCACCCCGGTTTCGTTGTTGGCCCACTGCACGCTTACCAGCGCCGTATCCGGGCGCAGGGCGGATTGCACCGCCTCGGGGCGGATAACGCCGTTTTCATCGGGCGGCACCAGCGTTACGTGCGAGGCGTACGCCCGGGCGGCCTCCAGCACGGAGGCGTGCTCCATGGCCCCCACCACGGCGTGGCGGCCCCGGGCGGCCTGCAGGGCCCAGTTGTTGCTTTCCGTACCGCCGCTGGTAAAAAACACCTCGCCCCCGTCGCAGCCAAGCAGCTGCGCCACGGCCTGGCGCGCCATGCGCTGCGTTCGCCGGGCGTGCCCCGCGGCGGAATAGGCGGCGGAGGGGTTGTAAAAGGCCTCGCGCATGCAAAGGCACATCGCCTCCACCACCCGCTGGTCGGCGGGCGTTGTGGCGGCATGATCAAGGTAAATGGACAAAGCGTACGCCTCCCTTACGCCCCCATCGTAATCCGGCGCGCGGTTGCTGTCAAGCGGGATTTCGTGTTATAATGGTGCGGCCACAGGATCAGGAAATGCGAGGACGATTATGAACAAGACCGAAATGCTGCATGCGCTGGAGGAAGCCGTACCATCGCTGGAGGGAAAGCTGCACATCGAGCGGGTGCTGTATCAAAAAGAGGCCAACAAGGCCTATATGAGCTTTTTGTCGGATGTGCTGGTGGGCCAGCAGGATTTTCTGCTGCTGGAGCGCAGGCTGCGCGAGCTGTTTCCGCAGCTGACGGTGGCGCTGCGCGTGGCCAGCCCATCGCTTGGCGAGGATTTTTTGCAGGATATCAACAAATACAAATCCGTTCTGACGGATTTTTTGCGCCGTCAGAGCCCGGCGCTGTCCGCGTGGATCGGCGATACGGGCTGGAGCGTCAGCGACGGCCGTATTCTGCTGACCTGCCCGGACAAGATCGCCCTGCAGTTTTTCAAATCCCATCATCTGGATGAAAAGCTTTCCCAGGCCGTGTACGATATTTTTCGCGTGCGGCTGCCCATTTCCATCGACGTATGCGGCGAGCGCGAGGCGTGGGTGCAGAAAATGCGCCAGGAGCGGGGCTTTACGTTTCCCGCCCGGCTGGAAACGCCCCTGCCGCAGGACGAGCCGCCGTGGGATGAAAACGCCATGCTGGCCATGGCCGGTCTGGATGCGCCGGCAGCGCCGGCCAAACCCCGTTCCGCCGCGCCTGCCGCACCCGCCGCGCCCAGAGCGCCCGTGCCCAAGGGCAATGTCATCAAGGGCCGCGCCATCGGCGATCAGCCCGTGCCCATCGGGGAGCTGGCCGAGGACAGCGGCATTGTGGTGATCGAGGGCACCGTAACCGGCGTGAACGAGCCCAGGGAGCTCAAGGGCGGCGAAACGGTGCTGGTGACCTTTGCCCTTTACGACGATACCTCCACCATCTATTGCAAGTGCTTTTATCAGTACCGCATGCGCCGCGCGGGCATGGGCGAAACGCCCACCCCGCCCACCGATGAGGAGCGCGCGCGCGTCAAGGAGCAGATTGACAAAATCCAGAACGGCATGCGCCTGCGCCTGCGCGGCGACTGCCGGATGGATACGTTTCTGGGCGAGCTGAGCGTGGGCGTGCGCGATATGCAGGAGATGCCCAAAATCGAGCGCAGGGATACCTGCCCGGAAAAGCGCATCGAGCTGCACATGCACACCAACATGTCCACCATGGACGGCATGACCGACGCGGGCCTTCTGGTAAAGCAGGCGGCCAAGTGGGGGCACCCCGCCGTAGCCATTACGGACCACGGCGCGTCGCAGGCGTTTCCGGCGGCGTTTGGCGCGGCCAAGAAAAACGATATCAAGCTCATCCCCGGCGTGGAGGGCTACCTGTGCGATCTGGTGCCCATTGTGAAAAACGCGGACAGCCGCCCGCTGAACACCCCCATTGTGGTGCTGGACTTTGAAACCACCGGCCTGAGCCATGCCGTGGACCGCATTATCGAAATCGGCGCGGTCAAAATGGAAAACGGCGTGGTTACCGGCGAGCTCAGCCTGCTGTGCGACCCCGGCATGTCCCTCAAGCCCAAAATCAGCGAGCTGACCGGCATTACCGACCTGATGCTGCGCGGCAAGGAAAGCCCCGCCGAGGGCGTGCGCAAGCTGCTGGATTTTATCGGCGACTGCCCCGTGGCGGCGCACAACGCGCCCTTTGACATGGGCATGCTGGAGGCCGAATGCAAGCGCATGGGCGTGGCGTGCAGCTATACGGTGCTGGATACGCTGGTGTTCAGCCGCAAGCTCTACCCCACCCAGAAAAGCCACAAGCTGGGCGCGGTGTGCCGCCTGCTGGGCGTATCGCTCAAAAACGCCCACCGCGCCGTGCACGACGCCGCCGCCACGGCCCAGTGCCTGGCCAAAATGCTGGAGGAGGCCCAAAAGAAGGGCGCGGCCACCCTGGGCGATATCGACGGCGTGATTGGCGGCGAAACCATTGGCGAAAGCTACCACATCGTGCTGCTGTGCAAAAGCCAGAAGGGCATGCAGAACCTGAACCACCTGATTTCGGATTCCAACCTGCGCTACTTCTACCGCCATCCCAACATGCCCCGCCACCTGATTGAGCAGTACCGCGAGGGCCTGATCCTTGGCAGCGCCTGCGAGGCGGGCGAGCTGTTCAGGGCCATCGTCAACAACCGTCCGCAGGAGGAAATCGAACGGATCGCCTCCTGGTACGATTATCTGGAGATCCAGCCCATCGGCAACAACCAGTTCATGCTTCGCAACGGCACTGCGCGCGACGAGGAGGAGCTGAGGGATTTCAACCGCCGCATCGTAGCCCTGGGCGAAAAGCTGGGCAAGCCCGTGGTGGCCACGGGCGATGTGCACTTTCTCAACCCCGAGGACGCCATTTACCGCACCATCATCCAGGCGGGCCTGGGCTATGACGACTGCGACGAGCAGCCGCCCCTCTACTTTAAAACCACCGATGAAATGCTGGAGGAATTCAGCTATCTGGGCGCGGAAAAGGCGCATGAGGTGGTCATCGACAACCCGCGAATGATTGCGGATATGGTGGGAGAGCTGCGCCTGTTTCCCAAGCACCCCGAGGGCAAGGATACCTTCCAGCCCCTGTGGGAGGAGGCGGCGGACGATATCCAGAACCGCTCCTGGAGCCGCGCCAAACAGCTGTACGGCGATCCCCTGCCGGAGATCATCCAGAAGCGGCTGGAAAAGGAGCTGGGCTCCATCATCGGCTACGGCTTTGGCACGCTGTATTCCATCGCGCAGAAGCTGGTAAGCAAATCCCTTTCCGACGGCTATCTGGTGGGCTCGCGCGGATCGGTGGGCTCCAGCTTTGTGGCCACCATGTGCGGCATTACCGAGGTCAACCCCCTGCCCCCCCATTACCGCTGCGATCACTGCCACCGCATGTTCCTCACCCCGCCGGAGCTGGCCAGCGTGGGCGTGGACCTGCCCGACAAAAACTGCGAAATCTGCGGCAATCCCCTGGCCAAGGATGGCTTTGACATTCCCTTTGAGGTGTTTCTGGGCTTCAAGGGCGACAAGGTGCCCGATATCGACCTCAACTTTTCCGGCGAATACCAGCCCCGCGCCCACGCCTACATCGAGGAGCTGTTCGGCAAGGGCTATGTGTACCGCGCCGGCACCATATCCGGCCTGGCGGAAAAAACGGCCTTCGGCTTTGCCGCCAAATACTGCGAGGAGCGCGGCATCCGCGCCGGACGCGCGCACAAGGAACGGCTGGCGGCGGGCTGCGTGGGCGTAAAGCGCACCACCGGCCAGCACCCGGGCGGCATTGTGGTGCTGCCCAAGGAGTACGACATCTGCCAGTTTACGGCCATCCAGCACCCGGCGGATGATATCGAGGGCTCCACCCTTACCACGCATTACGACTTTAACTCCATGCACGATATTCTGGTCAAGCTGGACTGCCTTGGCCACGACGATCCCACCATGATCCACAAGCTGGAGGAGCTGACGGGCGTAAACTTCAAGCAGATTCCGCTGGACGACAAAAAGGTGATGAGCCTGTTTTCCAGCCCGGAGGCGCTGGGGCTTACGGTGGAGGAGCTGATGTGGGAAACGGGCACCCTGGGCATCCCCGAGTTTGGCACCAGCTTTGT
>JAEDGL010000096.1 GCA_016297535.1 Clostridia bacterium
ACCTGGCCATGCAGCTCAAGCGCAAGGGCGTGCTGGACGAGTGCCAGGTGGAAATTCTGGGAACAAGCTTTGAATCCATCGAGATGGCCGAGGACCGAGAAAAGTTCAAGGAGCTGTGCGAGCAGCTGGGCGAGCCGGTGCTGCCTTCCATTATTGCCACCAGCATGGAAGAGGGCTTCCGCGCGGCGCAGGAGATCGGCTACCCGGTGGTGCTTCGCCCCGCGTTTACGCTGGGCGGCACGGGCGGCGGCTTTGCCGATAACCCCGAAGAAATGGAAGAACTGCTGAAAAACGCGCTCAAGCTTTCGCCGGTGCATCAGGTGCTGGTGGAAAAGAGCATCAAGGGCTACAAGGAAATTGAGTACGAGGTGATGCGCGACGCCAACGATACCGCCATCGCCATCTGCAACATGGAAAACATCGACCCCGTGGGCGTGCATACCGGCGACTCCATCGTGCTGTGCCCCAGCCAGACCCTGACCAACAAGGAATACCACATGCTGCGCGACAGCGCGCTCAAAATCATCCGCGCGCTGAAAATTGAGGGCGGCTGCAACGTACAGTTTGCGCTGGATCCCTACAGCTTCCAGTACTACCTGATCGAGGTCAACCCCCGCGTATCCCGTTCCTCCGCGCTGGCCTCCAAGGCCAGCGGCTATCCCATTGCGCGCGTATCGGCCAAGGTGGCCGTGGGCATGCATCTGGAGGAAATTGCGCTGGCCAATACGCCCGCCTGCTTTGAGCCCGCCCTGGACTATGTGGTAAGCAAGATGGCGCGCTTCCCGTTTGACAAGCTGGAGGGCGCCAGCAACCGCCTGAGCACCCAGATGAAGGCCACCGGCGAGGTGATGAGCGTTGGACGCACCATTGAGGAAAGCCTGCTCAAGGCCGTGCGCTCGCTGGAAATTGGCGCCTGCCACATCCACCTGCCCCGCTTTGACGGCAAGCCCGTGGACGAGCTGCTCAGCTACATTCACGAGGGCACGGACGACCGCCTTTTCGCCATTGCCGAGCTGATCCGCAGGGGCGTGGATCTGGGATTGATTTACGACCGCACCCGCATCGATATGCTCTTCTTGGAAAAAATCCGCAACATTGTGGATTTTGAACCGCTGCTCAAGGTGCGCCCCATGGATGTGGAGGTGCTGGCCCAGGCCAAAAAGCTGGGCCTGAGCGATAAGTACATTGGCCAGGTCTGGGGGCTTACGGAGAAGGAAACCTTCCTGCTGCGCCAGCAAAACGGCATCATGCCCGTGTACAAGATGATTGATACCTGCGCCAGCGAGTTTGAAAGCTATGTGCCCTATTTCTACTCCACCTACGAGCAGGAGAACGAATCCATCGTTTCCGGGCGCAAAAAGATCATCGTGCTGGGCTCCGGCCCCATCCGCATCGGCCAGGGCGTGGAGTTTGACTACTCTACGGTGCACGCCATCTGGACCATCCGCCGCGCGGGGTACGAGGCCATCATCATCAACAACAACCCCGAAACCGTTTCCACCGACTACACCACCTCCGACAAGCTCTATTTTGAGCCGCTCACCGTGGAGGATGTGATGAACATCGTCGCCCTGGAAAAGCCCGAGGGCGTGGTGGTCAGCCTGGGCGGCCAGACGGCCATCAATCTGGCCGAGAGGCTGCACGACATGGGCGTTGCCATCATCGGCACCGATGTGGAGGCCATCCGCCGGGCCGAAAACCGCGACGCCTTTGAAAAGGTGATGGAGGAGCTGGGCATTCCCCAGCCCAACGGCGAGGCAGTAACGGATATCGAGGCGGGCGTTCGCGTGGCGGAGCGCATCGGCTACCCCGTGCTGGTGCGTCCCAGCTATGTGCTGGGTGGCCGCGCCATGCAGATTGTGCCCAACGAGCAGGCGCTTCGCCATTATCTGCACACCGCTGTGCTGGTAAGCGAGGATCAGCCGGTGCTGGTGGATCACTACATTACGGGCAAGGAGCTGGAAACCGACGCGGTATGCGACGGCGAGAATGTGTTCATTCCCGGCATTATGGAGCACGTGGAGCGCACGGGCGTGCACAGCGGCGATTCCATCAGCGTTTATCCCACCTTCTCGGTCAGCGAAAAGGCGCGGCAGACCATCCTGGATTATACCGTGCGGCTTGGCCTGGGCATTGGCATCCGGGGCCTGTACAACATCCAGTTTATCGTGGACCGCAACGATGATGTGTACGTCATCGAGGTAAACCCCCGCTCCTCGCGCACGGTGCCCTTCCTGTCCAAGGCAACGGGCGTGCCGCTGGCGGATATCGCCACCCGCGTAATGCTGGGGCAAAGCCTGCGGGAGCAGGGCATTGTGGAGGTGCTCGCACCCCGCAGGGACCGCTGGTATGTCAAGGCGCCCGCCTTCAGCTTTTCCAAGCTGCGCGGCATGGACGCCTACCTCAGCCCCGAAATGAAATCCACCGGCGAGGCCATCGGCTACGACCGCTCGCTCACCCGCGCGCTGTACAAGGCCATGCAGTCCTCCGGCATGAAGGTGGCCAACTACGGCACCATCTTTGTAACCATCGCCGACAGCGACAAGCAGGAGGCGCTGCCGCTGATCCGCCGGTTCTACGATCTGGGCTTTAATATCGAGGCCACGCGCGGCACGGCGGAATTCCTCAAGTCCAACGGCATCCGCACCCGCGTGCGCCGCAAGCTCAGCGAGGGCAGCGAGGAAATCCTGGATAGCCTGCGTCAGGGCCACGTCAACTATGTCATCAACACCCGCGATCCCTCGGCCGTGGGGCACGAAAGCGACGGAGCGCAGATTCGCCGCTGCGCGGTGGAAAACAATGTAACCATGTTTACGGCGCTGGATACCGTGCGCGTGCTGCTGGATGTGCTGGAGGAAATCACCCTGTGCATCAGCACCATTGACGCAAGGGAGTAACCGGAAGGAGCATACCGATGAAAGGAACCATCATTGAGCAGCGCAGGCTTGCCCCCGACGTGTACTGGATGCGTCTGGAGGGCGATACCACGGGCATTGCGCGGCCCGGTCAGTTTGTGCAGATTCAGCTGCCCGGCTTTTATCTGCGCCGCCCCATCTCCGTGTGCGACTGGCAAAGCGGCGAACACGGCACGCTGGATCTGATCTACAAGGTGGTTGGCCACGGCACCGGGAGCATGAAGCTGCTGCCCAACGGCACGCAGCTGGATCTGCTTACCGGCCTTGGAAACGGCTACCAGGTGGAGGGCAGCGAGCAAAAGCCCCTGCTGATTGGCGGCGGCGTGGGCGTTCCGCCGCTGTATGCGCTGTGCAAGGCGCTGGTTGCGCAGGGCAAGCAGCCCTCTGTGGTGCTGGGCTTTAACACCGCGCAGGAGGTGTTCTGGAAGGATGAGTTTGAGGCGCTTGGCGTGCCGGTAACCGTAACCACCGTGGACGGCTCCCTGGGTGTAAAGGGCTATGTGACCGCCGCCATGACGGGCGAATACGACTACGTATACACCTGCGGTCCCGAGCCCATGCTGAAGGCCGTGTACCAGGTGCTGCAGGAAAAGGGCGTTTCCGGCCAGTTCAGCTTTGAGGAGCGCATGGCCTGCGGCTTTGGCGTGTGCATGGGCTGCTCGTGCAAAACCAGGTACGGCAGCAAGCGCATCTGCAAGGACGGCCCCGTTCTGGTGAAGGAGGAGATTCTATGGTAAGCCGGTCCGCTTCCCCGGCCAGTCTTCAGGTTACGCTCTCCGGCTGGACGCTGGACAACCCCATCATCCCCGCCAGCGGCACCTTTGGCTACGGCAGGGAATTCAGCGAGCTGTATGATATCAACATTCTGGGTACCTTCTCCTTTAAGGGCACCACCCTGGAGCCCCGCTTTGGCAACCCCACTCCGCGCATTGCGGAATGCACCGATGGCATGATTAACGCCGTGGGGCTGCAAAACCCCGGCATTCATCACGTCATCGAGCATGAGCTGCCCGGGATGAAAAGCTACTTTCATAAAAAGGTTATCGCCAATATCTCCGGCTTTTCCATCGACGAATACGTGGAGTGCTGCCGCCTGATCGACCGTCAGGAGCAGGTGGGCCTGATTGAGGTCAACGTTTCCTGCCCCAATGTGCACGGCGGCGGCATGGCCTTTGGCACAAGCCCCGAAAACGCCGCGGCGGTAACCCGGGCGGTCAAGGCGGTTACGACCAAGCCGGTCTATATCAAGCTAAGCCCCAACGTAACCGACATTGTGGCGGTGGCCAGAGCCTGCGAGGACGCGGGCGCGGACGGCCTGAGCCTGATCAACACCCTGCTGGGCATGCGCATCAGCCTCAAAACCCGCAAGCCGGTGATTGCCAACACCATGGGCGGCTTTTCCGGCCCGGCGATCTTCCCGGTGGCGCTGCGCATGGTCTATCAGGTGGCGCGCGCGGTGCACATTCCCATCATCGGCATGGGCGGCGTGGCCACCGCGGAGGACGTGATCGAGATGATGCTCGCCGGCGCCACGGCCGTGCAGATTGGCGCGCAGAATCTGGTGGATCCCTTTGTCTGTCCCCATATCATCCGTGAGCTGCCTGAGGTGATGCAGAAGTATCACATCAGCAGCCTTGAACAAATTATTGGAGGTGCCTGGAAATGAACCGTGGAGATGTGATTATCGCGCTGGATTTCCCCAATGCCCAAGCGGTGTACGCCTTTCTGGACAAGTTTGAAAACGAAAGCCGCAAGCCCTTTGTAAAAATCGGCATGGAGCTGTACTACGCCGAGGGCCCCCAGATTGTGCGCGAGATCAAGGCGCGCGGCCACAGGATCTTTCTGGATCTGAAGCTGCATGACATTCCCAACACCGTCAAGCGCGCCATGGCCGTGCTGCGCAACCTGGATGTGGATATGACCAACCTGCACGCCGCCGGCACCATCGACATGATGAAGGCCGCTGTGGAGGGGCTGACCCGCGAGGACGGCACCCGTCCCATGCTGCTGGCGGTTACCCAGCTTACCTCCACCACCGAGGAGCGCATGCAAAACGAGCTGCTCATTCACGCCACCATGCCCGAAACCGTGCAGAAGTACGCCCGCAACGCCAGGGAAGCCGGTCTGGACGGCGTGGTCTGCTCGCCTCTGGAGGCGGCGCTGGTCAAGCAGGCCTGCGGCGAGAGCTTTGCCACCGTTACCCCCGGCATCCGCTTTGCCGATTCCGCCGCGGATGACCAGGCGCGTGTGATGACCCCCGAAAAGGCGCGCGTCGGCGGCAGCGATTACATTGTGGTTGGCCGTCCCATCACCCAGGCGGCGGATCCCGTGGCTGCGTACCGCCGCTGCGTAAAGGAATTTCTGGGATAAGACCGGCCCCTTTCCCGGCCTGCATCACAAAAAAGCAAAAGCCCCTGCATATCAAGGAGGTAGCGTACCATGGAAAAGAAAATTGCCAAAGCCCTGCTGTCCATCAACGCCGTGTTTCTGCGCCCCGAGGAGCCCTTTACCTGGGCCAGCGGCATCAAAAGCCCCATCTATTGCGACAACCGCCTTACCCTGTCCGATCATGAGGTGCGTCTGGCCGTGGAAACCGGCCTGATGGAAACCATCCGCCGCGAGTACCCCGATGCCGAGGTGCTGATGGGCACCTCCACCGCGGGCATTGCGCACGCCGCCATCGTGGCCCACATGATGGGCCTGCCCATGGGCTATGTGCGCGGCGGCAACAAGGATCATGGCCGCCAGAACCGCATCGAGGGCAAGCTGCTGCCCGGCCAGAAGGTGGTTGTGGTGGAGGATCTGATTTCCACCGGCGGCAGCGTAATCGAGGTGGTGGACGCCCTGCGCGAGGCCGGTGCAGAGGTGCTGGGCATTGCCAGCATCTTTACCTACGGCATGAAAAAGGGCCTGGTGCGCCTGCAGGAGGCCAACGTGAAAAACGTAAGCCTGAGCAACCTGGACGTGCTGGTGGAGGTGGCCGCCGAGGAAGGCTACATCAAGCCCGAATGGAAGGACCGCCTGATCCAGTTCCGCAACAATCCCAGCGATGAAAGCTGGATGCGCGGCTGAGTGGCCGTTTAAAGGAGGAGGAGAGCATGCCCCGTCATCTGCTGGATATCCGCGATCTGTCCGTGGAGGAGATTGACGCGCTGCTGGACCGCGCGGAGGATATCATGGATCACCCCCAAAAGTACGCCGAGTGCATGCACGGGAAAAAGCTGGCCACGCTGTTTTTTGAGCCCTCCACCCGCACCCGATTGTCCTTTGAGGCGGCCATGATGGAGCTGGGTGGAAACGTGCTGGGCTTTTCCAGCGCCAACAGCTCATCCGCCGCCAAGGGCGAGAGTGTGGCGGATACCGTGCGCACCGTTGCCTGCTATGCCGATATCATCGCCATGCGCCATCCCCGCGAGGGCGCGCCCACTGCGGCGGCGCAGGTGTGTCCCGTGCCCATCATCAACGCCGGCGACGGCGGGCACAATCACCCCACTCAGACGCTGACCGACCTGCTGACCATCCGCCGCGAAAAGAAGCGCCTGAGCCAGCTGGTGATCGGCTTTTGCGGCGACCTCAAGTTTGGCCGTACCGTGCACAGCCTGATCCACGCCATGATGCGCTACAAATCCATCCGGTTTGTGTTTATCTCCCCCAGGGAGCTGCGCGTGCCGGATTATGTGCTGGAAACGCTGCAAAAGCACGGCATCGGCTATGTGGAGGTGGAAAAGCTGGAGGATATCATCGGCACGCTGGATGTGCTGTACATGACCCGCGTGCAGCGCGAGCGCTTCTTTAACGAGGAGGAATACCTGCGCCTGAAGGACAGCTACGTGCTGGATGTGGACAAGATGAAGCTGGCCCGCCGCGATCTGGCTGTGCTGCATCCGCTGCCGCGCGTAAACGAAATCAGCGTCAAGGTGGACGAGGATCCTCGCGCCTGCTATTTCCGCCAGGTGCTCTACGGCAAATATGTGCGCGAGGCCCTGCTGATGAAGCTTTTGGAGGTGGAGGCATGAACATTGACAGCATCCAGAACGGCTATGTGATTGATCACATCCGCGCCGGTCATGCCATGGAGATTTACAAATACCTGGGCCTGGATGATCTGGACTGCTCCGTAGCCATCATCCGCAACGCCAAAAGCCAGAAAAACGGCAAAAAGGATATCATCAAGATCGATCAGGAGATGAATCTGGATCTGGATCTGCTGGCGTACATCGACCCCGGCGTAACCGTAAACGTGATTCGCGACGGCAGGCTGGTGGAAAAGCGCAAGCCCGAAATGCCCAAACGCATCGTTAACGTAATGAAGTGCAAAAACCCGCGCTGCATTACGCAGGTGGAGCAGGAGCTGGACCAGATTTTTGTACTCACCGACAGAGAGCAGCAGGTGTACCGCTGCTACTACTGCGAGGCCCAGAGTCGCTGAGCCACATCTGTGCGTCGGAAATGTTTTCGGCAAGGCCGAAAACTCCCCGCCCGCCCGGCAAAGCCGGGCGATACGAACCAAAGTCAGAGGGGCTGCGGCCCCTCTGACAACTCCCGATAAGGTTTTTCGACAGCCTGACGCCCGAACGAAAGTGTTCGGGCGTTTTTGCTTGATTGCTTTAGGGAAAAACAATCACCAGCTGAACTGGTGGAATAGAACCGCTTTGACTTCAGGCAGATGGAGCGGAGCGAGTAACCAAAGAATCCCTTTCCGTTTTTTGGCCTGCTGAAAATCCATGAGGAGCAAAAAGGAATACGGCTTATCCGGCTGCCACGCCTCATCAGCACCGCTCCGTTGCGGAAGGGACATTTTTATGGTATCATCATCCCAAAAGGGGGAAAGAACCATGACCATCAGCCACGAACGCATCAGAGCGGAGGAGTATATCGATTTTTTAAAGCGCACCGATCTGGGATCGCAGTATCCCAAAGAGCGCTTTCGGGAGCGAATTGAAAAGCTGGTAAAGAATTCCTCCATCAGCATTGTGGCGCGCTCCGGCGCGGGGCAGTTGATTGGTGTGTGCTTTGCCATTACCGATTTTGCCTACTGGATGTTTTTGACCGATCTGGGGATCGACCGGCGCTATGTGCGCAGGGGCATTGGCAGGCAGATGGTGAAAATGGCCATGGAGGCCGCGGGCGGGCAGGAGAATATTATTCTGTATACCTGCGCCAATTCGGCCGCCATTCCGTTTTATCAAAAGCTGGGCATGAAGCCCGCACAGGATGTGCTGGAATGGAACCGGGCGGAGTGGACCTCCTTTGTGGTGGAGTAAACGGAGCGGAGGTCAGGCGCGTGGCGGATATGGCAAAAATCCGGTTTGAACCGCTGAACGAACAAAATCTGGATAGGGCCCGGGGTATTCATCGCGAGGATGTGAGCCAGGCATGGGTGGACAGCGCCGATACCATCATGCAGCTTACGCGCTACGGCGTGGAGCATCATTGCCTGGGGCGCACCTTTTTGGTTTGGCAGGATCAGACCTGCATCGGCCTCATCCTGCTGGGCGAGGCCCTTCCCTGGGAGACGGATCCGCCGGAAATGAAGGGCGTACCCTTTTACCGGCTGATGGGCTTTGTGCTGGACCGCCGCTATCGCGGGCAGGGCATCGGGGGCTATGTGCTGGAAACGGTGATTCAAAATGTTTATCAGGAGTTTGGCGCTCGTCCCATCGCGCTGGGCGTGCACAGGGACAACCGCCGTGCGGCCCGGTTTTATGAGAAACACGGCTTTACTCCAAGAGAACAGATGGAAGGAAACGACCGCTACTATCTAAGATATCCCGAGGGTTGGAGGAATGAGTGTGGAGGTTTGCCTCAGGGAACGAACGGCTGATCACGTGGTGATCTACTTTCAAAAGGCCCGGTCGCCGGAAATACGGAAATGGCTGCCGCAGCAGGCCCAAACGCTGGAGCAGGCGCTTGAAGCGTACCGCCGGACGCTTCTTCCGGGCGCTACAAGCTTTGGACGTACCATTTACGCGGATGAGGTGTATGTGGGCGATATCTGGTGCTACTGTATCGATCCGCACGAGACGCCCAATTGCATGCTCAGCTTATGTATTTTTGACGGGCGTTACAGGTCCTGCGGCATTGGCACCCAGGCCGTCGGGCTGTTTGTGCGGGAGATTCTGCAGAGGGATAAAATAAGAACCATCGGCGCTTTTTCGTTTGCGGACAACGCCGCGTCCATCCGGGTTTTGGAGAAAAACGGGTTTCGGGTGCTGGAAACGTTTGTGGAGGACGCCAGAGAATCCTGCTATCTGCAATGGGAGAGCTGAAACGGCTCTCTTCAGAGCGTCGAAAAAGCTCGCTGCGCGATCTTTTCCGCCAGAAACAGGCGGAAATGTTTTC
>JAEDGL010000097.1 GCA_016297535.1 Clostridia bacterium
GGCCTGTCCGTCCGCCTGACGGGCAGGCCTTTTGTCAACCTTTTTTGACAAAGCCTTGCGTGAACAGTGAAGAAAAGGTATAATAAAAACAAATACCGCGAAAAAACCAAAGGAGGCGTACTTTTTGATGGAAAAGGTAAGATACGGTATTATTGGCGTAGGCGCACAGGGCGGTTTTTATGCCCAATACCTCACCGGCGGTATGTCCGGCTTTGGCGCAAATCCCACCAATGCAGTTCTGGGCGCGCTGTGCGACATTGATCCCCAAAAGAAAACCATGTGCGAGATCATGTATCCCGAGGTTTCCTTCTTTACGGATTGGAAGGACATGATTGCTTCCGGCAAGGTGGACGCTATTGTTACCACAGTTCCCCATTATCTGCATCCCGTCATCGCCATTTATGCCCTGGAGCACGGCATGCCGGTGCTGGTGGAAAAGCCCGCGGGCGTGTATACCAAAGCCGTGCGCGAGATGAACGAGTGCGCCGCCGCGCATCCCGAGGTGCCGTTTGGCATCATGTTTAACCAGCGCACCAACAAGCTGTACCAGCAGCTGCGCCAGATTGTGCAGTCCGGCGAGCTGGGCCAGGTGCGGCGCTCCAACTGGATCATCAACTCCTGGTGGCGTCCCGACAGCTATTACCGCCAGAGCGCCTGGCGCGCCACCTGGGGCGGCGAGGGCGGCGGCGTGCTGGTGAATCAGGCCCCCCATCAGCTGGATCTGTGGCAGTGGATCTGCGGCATGCCTACCAAAATCCAATCCAAGATCATATACGGCTCTCACCGCGATATCATCGTGGATAACGACGTAACCATCGTGGCCGAATACGCCAACGGCGCCACTGGCTCCTTTGTTACCTGTACCCACGATGCCGTAGGCACCGACCGTTTGGAAATTGACCTGGACAACGGCAAGATCGTGGTGGAAGACAGCAAAAAGGCCACCATCTACCGTTTTACCCACGGGGAAGATGAAATGAACAACACCATGAGCATGCAGCAGGTATCCATGCTGGTGCGCGGCATGGGCGGCGGCAAGCTGTACGAGACCGAAACCATCGAAAATCAGGATGGCTGGGGCATTCAGCACGGCACGGTGCTTACCAATTTTGCCGCAAAGGTGCTGGGCGAGGGCGAACTGCTGGCTCCCGGCAGCGATGGCATCAACGGCGTCATGCTGGCCAACGCGGCGCTGCTTTCCAGCTGGCTGGGCAAGGAAATCGAACTGCCCGTGGATGAAGACCTTTACATTGCCGAGCTCAACAAGCGCATTGAAGCCGAAGGCAAGTTTCCCACCATCAAGTAACCGAGTCTGGAGGAGAAAAGCATGAAACAGATTAAAGTTGGCGTACAGGCTTCCATGCTCAAGCAGCCCTTTGGCCAAATCGGCGTTTTTGAAACCCTCAAAAAAATCGGCGAGCTGGGCTACCATTCCGTCGAAATTTCCCAGGTGCCCATGACCCCCGAAAACGTGGCGCAGATGAAGCGCGCGCAGGAGGAATGCGGCGTCAAGATTGCCGCCACCTCCGCCAGCGTGGCCCCCTCCGGCATGCCCGGTCAGGAGACCCTGGCCACTCATTTTGACAAAATCGTCAGGGACTGCCGCGAGCTCAACTGCGATTTTATCCGCATCGGCATGCTGCCCTGGGATTGCATGGCCAATCTGGATAAGGTGCTGCATTTCTGCCGCATGGCCAACGTAGCCGCCAAAAAGCTGGCGGATGAAGGCATCAAGCTGTACTACCACAACCACCATGTGGAGTTTGCCCGTTTCAACGGAAAAACGATGCTGGATATCATCCGCGAAAACGCCGGTCTGCTGGGCTTTGAGCTGGATGTGCACTGGGTGCACCGCGGCGGCTGCGACCCGGTGAAGGTGATCCGCGACTATGCCGGAAAGGTGGAGCTGATCCACCTCAAGGACTACCGCATCGGCTTGATGGGCCCGGAAGCCTTCGCGGCGCTGGGCAAGGGCGATTTCAAGAGCTTTATGGGCGAATTCCGCAATACGGTGCAGTTTGCCGAGGTGGGGGAAGGCACGCTGGATATGCCTGCCATCATCGAGGCCAGCCTGGAATCCGGCGCGAAGCAGTTCTTCATTGAGCAGGATGAAACCTACGGCCGCGATCCCTTTGATTGCCTGGTCATCTCCCGCGACAACCTTAACAAAATGGGCTATGAGCTGATCTGACCGGGTATGAAAACGCTCTACGTATCTGATCTGGATGGCACGCTGCTGCGCAGCGACGAGCGTACGTCCGAATACACCAACCAAACCATCAACCGTCTCGTGGCGCAGGGCGTAATGTTCTCCTACGCCACGGCGCGGTCCTTCCACACATCGCACAAGGTAACGGCCGGGCTGAACGCCAAAATCCCGCTGATTACCTACAACGGCTGCATGGTGGTGGATAATGTGGACGGCTCGTTCCTTTTGCGCAATTTCTTTGATAACGGTGTGCGCGAGGTTATGAAGGATCTGTTTGCGCACGGGGTTTACCCCATTGCATACGGCTTTGTGCAGGGAGAAGAATGCTTTTCGCTGCTTCCCGCCAAAAGCTCCCAGGGGGTGCTGGATTTTAACCAGACCCGCAGGGGCGACAGGCGCTACCGCATGGTGGATACCGAGGAAGCCCTGATGGAGGGAGAGCTTTTCTACCTTACCTGCATCGACCGGGAAGAAAAGCTGCTCCCGCTGTACCACAAGTACCGGGACCGCTATCATTGCGTGTATCAGCTTGACCTGTATTCCCACGAGCCCTGGCTGGAAATCATCCCACCAACCGCCAGCAAGGCCAACGCCATCCGTCAGCTAAAGCAGACGCTTGGCTACGAAAGACTGGTGGTGTTTGGCGATGGCAAAAACGATGTGGATATGTTTGACATGGCCGACGAAGCCTATGCTGTAGCCAACGCCGTGCCGGAGCTGAAAGCGCGCGCGACAGCCGTGATCGGCAGCAACAACGAGGATGGCGTGGCCAGATGGCTGGAAGCCCATGCCCAGCCGTGGAGGTAAAAGCGACGGGCTCGGAACAGGAGCCGGAGGGCTACGGCCCCACCTCCCGGAGGTTTATCGACAGCCTCACAGGAAGTGCAAAAGCACTTCCTGTTTTTCTGTTTCTTGCACTTGCAATCAAAACAGCGTATAATGCAAAAACAATCTCTTTGAAGCCCTGCCTCCCGGAGGCGCCCGCATTTTCCGCAAGGAGTTGGTCAGCATGAAACTTACGCAGGTGTTCCAAAGCGGCAAACTTTCGCTTTCCTTTGAGGTGTTTCCGCCCAAAACCGGCAGCAGCTTTGAAACCGTGCGCACCGCCACGGAGGAAATTGCCCGGCTCAGACCCTCTTTCATGAGCGTTACCTACGGCGCGGGCGGCGGCACCAGCCGCTATACACTGGATATCGCGCGCAAAATCAAGCATGAATATGGTGTGCCGACGCTGGCGCATCTTACCTGCGTATCCTCCACCCGCGAAACGGTCAGGCAGCGCATTGCGGATATGGAGGCTGCCGGCATTGAAAATGTGATGGCGCTGCGCGGCGATCTGCCCCCGGAAATGGCGGACCAGGACCGAAGCGCCTGGCATTACCGCTATGCGGTGGATCTGATCCGGGAGCTCCGGGAAAGCGGCGCGGATTTTTGCATCGGCGGGGCATGCTACCCCGAAATCCACCCCGAGAGCGCCAGCCAGAAGGAGGATATCCGCTATCTGAAGGAAAAGGTGGACGCCGGATGCAGCTTCCTGACCACGCAGATGTTTTTTGACAACCATCTGCTGTACAACTTTCTGTACAAGATCCGGGAAGCGGGCATCACCGTGCCCGTTATTCCGGGGGTCATGCCCATTACCAACGCCAATCAGGTGGAGCGCGCCATGCGGCTGAGCGGCTCGTTCATGCCGCAGCGCTTCAAAAGCCTGGTGGACCGGTTTGGCTCCTCACCCGCAGCCATGAAGCAGGCGGGCATCGCCTATGCAACCGACCAGATCATCGATCTGTTTGCCAACGGCATCACCAACGTGCACGTGTATTCCATGAACAAGCCGGATGTGGCGCAGAAGATTCAGGCAAACCTGAGCGATCTGCTGGGGATGAACGCATGAGCGCCGTGCTTTGCTGGCAGGGAGAGCTGCCACCGGTCAATGAGCGCGAAGCGCTGCGCTATGCGGGTGTGAAGGAGCCGTCTGATGAGATGACGGCGTTGCTTCATGAGTGCGTGGCTCTTGGCGAAAAGCTGCTTGCCCCGCGCGTGTGCTATGCCTTTTATCCCGTCAAACGGGTGGAGGGCGGTCTGGATCTGGGCTTTGCGCAAACGCAGTCAAACGCCCTGAGGCGCAACCTGTCGGGCTGTGATCAGATCGTGCTGTTTGCCGCCACCATCGGGCTGGGAATGGACCGGCTGACGGCCCGGCACGCGCAGCTTTCGCCCGTGCGCGGCGTAATGCTGCAGGCCATCGGCGCAGAACGCGTGGAAAGCCTGTGCGACGCCTTTGAAAACCAGCTCATCCGCCAGGGATACGAGCTTCGCCCGCGCTTCAGCCCCGGGTATGGCGATCTGCCGCTGGCGCTGCAGCGCGATGTGTTTGCCGCGCTGGATTGCCCGGGGCGCATCGGCGTAAGCCTGAACGAAAGCCTGCTGATGTCGCCCAGCAAATCGGTTACAGCCATCATCGGCCTTTTGAACAGGCAGCAACCGCCATGCGCGCACCGCTGCGCGGCATGCACCCGCAACGAATGCCTTTACAGGAGATAACGTATGAACATTACCGAATACATGAAGGATCACATTGTTTATCTGGATGGCGGCATGGGCACGCTGCTGCACAGCGCGGGGCTTGAGCCCGGCGAGCCTCCCGAGCGATGGAACCTGACCCACCCGGAAGTCATTACGTCCATTCACCGGGCGTACTTTGACGCGGGCTCCCATGTGGTTGCCACCAATACCTTTGGCGCCAACAGCCTTCACTTTGGGGAGCAGGAGCTGGAGCGCATCATCCGCGCGGCGGTAGCCAACGCAAAGGCCGCGCGGGATGGCAGCGCGGGCACCCAGCCCAAATTCATCGCGCTGGATATCGGCCCCACGGGACGCATGCTCAAACCCTACGGCGATCTTGATTTTGAGAACGCCGTAAGCGTGTTTGCCAAAACCGTGCAAACCGGCGCGGCGTGCGGCGTGGATCTGATTTTGATTGAAACCATGAACGACAGCTACGAAACCAAGGCCGCTTTGCTGGCCGCGAAGGAAAGCTGTGATCTGCCCGTGTTTGTGTCCAACGCCTACGGCGCGGACGGCAAGCTGATGACCGGCGCCACGCCCGCGGCCATGGTGGCCCTGCTGGAGGGCATGCGCGCCGATGCGATTGGCGTAAATTGCTCGCTGGGCCCGCAGGCGCTGGCACCCGTGGTGCGCGAATATCTCAAATACGCCTCCGTGCCCGTGCTGCTCAAGCCCAACGCGGGCATGCCGCGCGTGCAGGACGGACAAACGGTTTATGATGTTATGCCGGACGCGTTTGCGCAGGAGGTGCAGGCGCTGCTGCGGGAGGGGGTACGCCTGGCCGGCGGCTGCTGCGGCACCACGCCGCAGTATATCCGCGCGCTCACGCAAACGGCCGTCCAGCCGGTGCCGGTGCGGGAAAAGGCGTATTCCTGCGTCTCTTCCTACAGCCACGCGGTGTTTTTTGGCAAAGAACCCGTGCTGATTGGCGAGCGTATCAACCCCACCGGCAAAAAGCCCTTCAAGGAAGCATTGCGCGCGCATGATATCGGCTACCTTCTGCGCGAAGGCATTGCCCAGCAGGATCAGGGGGCGCAGGTGCTGGATGTAAACGTGGGCCTGCCGGAGATTGACGAAACGGAGATGCTTACCACCGCCGTGTGCGAGCTGCAGGCCATTATCGACCTGCCTTTGCAGATTGATACCTCAAACGCATGCGCCATGGAGGCCGCCCTGCGCCGCTACAACGGCAAGGCGATGATCAACTCCGTCAACGGCAAGCAATCCAGCATGGACGCGGTATTCCCGCTGGTTCAAAAATACGGCGGGCTGGTGGTAGCGCTCACGCTGGATGAAAACGGCATTCCCGAAACGGCGCAGGGGCGTGTGGAGATTGCCCGGCGCATTCTGGCCGAGGCGGCAACCTACGGCATCGCGCCCAAAAACCTGATTTTTGATCCGCTGGCCATGGCTGTAAGCGCCGGGCCCGGAGCGGCGAAGGTTACGCTGGAGAGTGTGGAGCGCATTCATAACGAGCTGGGCTGCCGTACATCGCTGGGTGTATCCAACGTATCCTTCGGACTGCCGCAACGCGATCTGATCAACAGTACCTTTTTTGCCATGGCGCTGCAATGCGGGCTGGATGCAGCCATCATGAACCCCTATTCCGCCGAGATGATGAAAACCTTTTACGCCTGCCGCGCCCTGAATGGCCTGGATGAGGGCTTTGCCTCCTACATCGCCTTTGCGCAGCAGGCCCCCGAAGCACAGCCCACGGCGCCCGCTGCTGTACCGGCAGTACAGGCGCAGGAAGGCAGCGCCCTTCAGCAGGCCATCGTCAGAGGGCTGCGCGAGCAGGCGGCTTTGCTGACGGACGAGCTGCTTTCCGGCACGCAGCCGCTTTGCATTGTGCAGCAGGAAATCATTCCCGCGCTCAACCGCGTAGGCGTCGGGTTTGAAAACAAAACCGTTTATCTGCCCCAGCTGCTGATGAGCGCCGAGGCGGCCAAGGCGGCCTTTGAAAGGATCAAGACAGCCATGCCCGCAGGCGGCGGAGCTGCGCACGGCCCCTTTGTGCTGGCCACCGTCCAGGGTGATATTCACGACATCGGCAAAAACATCGTGCGCCTGCTTTTGGAAAACTACGGCTTTCAGGTGGTGGATCTGGGCAGGGATGTCGCGCCGGAAACGGTGACCGAAACGGTCGTCCGCCTGCATGCGCCCCTTGCCGGACTGAGCGCGCTGATGACCACCACCGTGCCCGCCATGGAAAAAACCATCCGCCTGCTGCATAGCCGGGCACCCTGGTGCAGGGTGATTGTGGGCGGCGCGGTGCTTACGCAGGAATACGCCCACCAGATTGGCGCGGACGCCTATGCGCGCGACGCCATGGAGGTAGTGCGCGCCGCAGAGGCCATGGAGCCCTGAACGGCCCCATTTGACGGATCGTCTCTTAAGGGAAGAGACGATCCGCTTTTTACAGCCCGAAATGCTGCTGAATCTGCCTGGCGGCCTGCTGCGCCGTCAGATGGGTGTTGTCAATTCTCAGATAGTTTTCAAAGGGAATCTCCCCCGGCTGGCTGACCAGGCGGTAGGCGGCGTCCTCCGCCATCACCCGCCGGTCGGACAGCGCCACGTCGCGCTTGCTGGCCTTGTTCCTGAGCCGGTTTTCCGTTTTGTTGCGCTCCAGCCGCACCGCCTGATCCGCCACCAGCTCCACATAATAGAACTGCGTACCATAGGGCGCAAAAATCTGCCGGACATGCTCGATGTAATCCCAGTCGGACTGCTGGTCAAACGCCCACATATAGGTAAAAATCATGCCGTAGCAATCCGTTTTGGCAAACTCGCGAAAGATGACCTCCCGCATGCCGGCAATGGCCGCGCCATTGTAGCTGCCAAAAATTTCGATGACCGGCTCAATGGTCATGTGATTGTGGAACAGGCGCAGGCCCGTCAGCTTCATCAGCTCCTGCCCCACGGTCATTTTGCCAACCGCACCGCTGCCAATCAAAAAAACAAGCTTCATGAGAAAAATTCCTTTTGTACCAGTACAAATCCGCGCCAAATGGGAGAAGGCGCGCTCAGGGCTTCAGGCCGTTTTGCATCGCAGCTTGTCCAGCCAGTCAATATCCTGCGCACACATGCTGCGGCCTACCCAGCGGGAAACGGCAAACTGGGCGTCCGGCTCATCCGGCAGATGCATAAAGCATTCTTCATTGCCGTGAATGATACGTGCATCCGGCAGCGAACGAATGCAGGAAACCACCTCGTTGAACCACGGTGCGCTCACACAGTAATCGCCTGCTAAAAGCCAGGCCTGCGCGCCCTGCTGCCTGGCGTCCTCCAGCACGGCCCGCAGGGCGGGCATGTTGCCGTGAATATCGGCAATTACGGCGTATTTCATCGCGTTTCCTCCTTGTACAGGGGATAATCCTCGGCTGCCCATGCGTGAAACGCGGCCTCGAAGGTATCGCGCATAAAGGGCCGGCGGCTGTCGCCCGTGCGGCGGGCATAGGCCTCGGCATAGCGCAGAAAGTAAACCATGTGCTCCGAGCAGGTAAGCCAGTCCAGAAACACCAGGCTGCTCCACACGGGCGCAGCTTTGTACTGCTCCGTGCGCTTTACCTGCGCGATCAACGGCCGGGGATCGTAGGGAATGCGCCGCTGCTCCACCAGCCATTCGCCGTTTTCGATGGTGAGCAGCGTGTAGCAGGCGGCAAAGCGCATACAATCCAGCGGCTGACCGCAGGAGCCGGGGTTGATGAACAGGTGGTTGCCAAAGCGGACATGGCTTTGCGCGTGGTTGTGGCCGTAGATGTAAATGCCCTGCGGCAGAGCGGCCAGTTTTTGCGCAAAACCGGGAATACCCGCCATCAGCTCCCGGTTGTCCCGCAGAAAACGCTCGCTGGAAATGGGGCGGTCGGGATAGCGCAGGGCCAGCACGCTTGTGCGGAAAAGGTGGCTGACATCCTTTCCCAAAAAGGCATCCAGCGAATGAACCATGTGCATGCCCGTGCCCTCGATTTCCCAGTCCAGCCGCTGGGGCAGGGCGTCCAGCCAGGCAAGATTGTCGGGATGCATGCGGCTGGCCGCCCAGTAGCAAATGGCAAACTGGGCGTCGTTTCCGCGGGGAAGGTGCAGGTAAGCTTCCTCGTTGCCGCGCACGGCAAGGGTGTTGGGAAGGCTGCGCAGGGCTGGGATGACCTCGTTAAACCACGGCGCGCGGATGCTGTAATCCCCCGCCAGCAGATAGCCATCCACCTGATGCTGCTTCGCGTCCTCCAGCACCAGCTGCAGAGCGGGCATATTGCCGTGAATATCCGAAAGAATGGCATATTTCAGCACAATCACCTCCCGTTTGCTCCAATCATAACACAAGAGCCTCCTTTACAGGAAGCTCCCAGAGCGTCGAAAAAGCTCGCCTGCGGCGATCTTTTCCGACGGGGATGCACCATTTGCCTACTCGCCTGCGGCTCGCCGGGCGGCAAATGGTGTAAGGAAAGCCTTGCTGCGCAAGGCTTCCGA
>JAEDGL010000098.1 GCA_016297535.1 Clostridia bacterium
TCGTGCACGTTTTCCAGCCACACGCCCATGCGGCCTTCCTTGATGTTGTCGGGCACCCAGTTGATGGTGCGGTTGTTGGCCACCAGCTGATCGCGCACGGCGGTCATCTTGATGTACCAGGTGGGGCGGGGATAGTACAGCAGCGGCGTGTTGCAGCGCCAGCAGAAGGGATAGTCGTGGGCGAAGGGAACGGCGGCAAACAGCAGTCCGCGCTCCTTCAGATCGTCCAGCACCAGCTTGTCGGCGTCCTTGACAAACACGCCGGGCCACTTGGTATCGGCGGTCATGCAGCCCTGGGTGTCCACAAGGTTGATGAAGGGAATATCGTTCTCACGGCACACGCGGTTGTCATCCTCGCCAAAGGCGGGAGCGATGTGAACAATGCCGGAGCCATCCGTCATGGTAACATAATCGTCGCAGATCACACGCCAGGCGGGCTTGTCCAGCTTGCCAACGGCAAAATCAAACAGCGGCACATATTCCATGCCCGCCAGATCGCGCCCGGGCATTTCGGCGGTAATTTCCACTTCCCTGTTGCCAAACACGGAGGGTACCAGCACCTTGGCCATGATGTAGGTCTTGCCCTCAGCCGTCAGGCGGCAGTAGGTATCGCTGGGGTTAACGCACAGCGCAAGGTTGCTGGGCAGGGTCCAGGGGGTGGTGGTCCAGGCCAGCAGATAGGTGTTTTCTTCGCCCTTTACCTCAAAGAGCACAAAGGCGGAGGTTTCCTTTACGTTTTTGTAGCCCTGCGCCACCTCGTGGCTGGACAGGGCGGTGCCGCAGCGGGGGCAGTAGGGCGCAATTTTGTGGCCCAGGTACAGCAGACCCTTTTCGTAGATCTTTTTCAGGCTCCACCATTCGGACTCGATATAATCATCCTTGTAGGTGATGTAGGGATCTTCCATGTCCGCCCAGAAGCCCACACGGTCGGACATTTCCTCCCACTCGTGCTGGTACTTCCAGACACTGTTTTTGCATTCCTTGATGAAAGGTTCGATGCCGTAGGCTTCGATCTGGGGCTTGCCGTCCAGGCCGAGCAGCTTTTCCACCTCCAGCTCCACCGGCAGGCCATGGGTATCCCAGCCGGCCTTGCGCAGCACATCCTTGCCCTTCATGGACTGGAAGCGGGGGATCAGATCCTTGATGGCGCGGGTTTCGATATGGCCGATATGGGGACGGCCGTTGGCTGTGGGAGGGCCGTCGAAGAAGGTGAAGCGCTCCGCGCCGTCGCGATGATGGAAGCTTTTTTTGATGATGTTGTTCTGCTTCCAGAACGCCAGCACCGATTTTTCGCGTTCCACAAAGTTCATGTCCGTGGATACCTTGCGATACATTGAGAGTTCCTCCTTTGGTGTTTCACCAATGTGTGCGGGGCAAAAAAATCCGCCCCGTTTGACTGAAAACGGGACGGAAAAAACGCTTTTTCCGCGGTACCACCCATCTTGACGGCCACAAAAGCCGTCCACTCGTTGGCTGCTCTGTCACGGGAGCGCCCGATCCGGCTTACGCGCTTGCCTCAGCCGGATGGCTCCGAGGTGATCCGACGTCCCGCTGCAGCGCCTGACTTGCACCGTACTCAGGCTCGCTTTGCCGCGCTGGATGGACATCCGTCCTCATCATGGCCGCTATTTTTATCATAACACAGAATGCTTTGCTTGTAAAGATTTTTCATCTGATTCGCTCACCCTGTAAATGATCGTTACGGGGCAACCGTAAGAAGAGATCGTAACCACGGGCGTCAGGTTTTCTCCGGGCTCAAAATCCTCCATCGCCGCGTAGCTGAGATTGGCGATAATGTAATTGGGAGCGGCTGCTTCGCCGGATTCCGTTATGACCCGAAAGCGCTCGTCCGAAATGTAGCAAGCGGCCATTTCCAATCCGCTTTGCGTGCATTTGTCACTGGCCGCGATGCGGATGGGGCCTTCCTGGCTGGCAAGCAATTGCCGGATGGCGTCCAGACAGCTCAGGTTCCAATAATCCATCTCAAACAGGCGCGCACGGTTTTCCCGGGGCACAAGCGCATTGTAATACCCGTACTGATAGGGATGATTGACAGCGATTCCCAGAGCGCTGCAGGCCATGCACACGGCCAGTACACAGGCGCCCAGACGATGGGAAAGCTTTTTGCGGGCAAGCAGCTTGTGCAGCCCGCTCAGGCCAACCAGCATGCACAGCACCATTGGGCCGTACACAAAATATGCGTGCCGCCAGCCGTTGTAGGCCATCATGCGCACAGCAACGCCGCCCAGCAACGGAAGCATCCAGCACAGCGCCGTGGTAGAAAGCAGCGCGGAGGAAGATGGGCAGAGCATTTGCAGACGCTGGCGGCAGGCGCGGCGAATCATCCGAACGCATCCTGCCATCAGCAGTGCCAGCGCCCAAAGAGGCGTTGTTACGGCGATCAGCGTGGGCAGGTAGCTGCGGGGCGGCTTGGTATATACGCTGGAATAAACCTTCCCCCATAGCAGCACAGAACCGCTCCAACGCGAAAAGCCGACCGCGTTTTGAACGGTGTACTGGATAAAATCCAGCGGATCCGCCAGAAAACTGGGCGTAAGCACTGCATATATCAAAACGGAAAGCACAACCGTAAGACATCCGATTGCAATGGCCTGACGGTTTAGCCGGTGCGAACGCCACAGGTGCAGTACAATCATTCCGCCACACAGGCCGCACAGGGCTACTCCAATAACCCTGGTGCCTGCGCAAAAGCCCGCCGCAAGGGAAAAACCCACGGCGGCGCCTGGTGAGGGCCTTTCCATCATGCGCGCCGTCTGCCAAAGCAGCATCAGGGTTAGCGCCATCAGCGGAATATCCTTGTTGTTGTAATGGCCTTCGGCAAAAAAGCGCGGGGAGAGCAGCATCATCAGCACGCCCAAACAGCACATGGGGCGGCTGAATCCCATATGGCGGGCACAGGCATACAGCGAAACCAATCCCGCCGTAAACACCGTCCATGTGTAGCAGCGCCAGATCAAAAGCAGCGTGGATTGCGAGAGCCCGGGATTGCATACCGCCCAGAACAGAGGGTAATAGACGCAGATGCCATGATCCCGTTCTATGCTTTCCGATATTCTGGGAAGATCCATGGCAAGCAGCGTTTGCTGAAAATCACTCTCAAAGGGCAAAATGCAGGCGTATTCCTTAAGGGCCATTCGAAGAATGTTCATTTCGCCACCATCGTCCCAGGCATGACCATAAGAAGCGGTTGTTGCAAAGCCGAGCGCGAGGATCAGCAAAAAGAAAAGAGCAATCATACCCCGGGCATGCTTCCGGCCAAAACGGTATATGCTTTCAAAGGAAAATGGCAAGTGATTCGCCTCCGGGAGAGTGTGATAAAAAAGTATAGCACGCCTCTTTTTCGGCTGTCAAGGGCGGATGGGCTGCAACGGGAAAGGCAATTGCCATCCGCCCTTGAGTGTGGTACAATGGTCGCATCATCACACGGGGAGGAAGAGATATGCTGCCCAGTCAGGAAGTACGCGCGCTCGCGCCGGAAATGGATCCCCTGCGTCTGGGAATGGGTTGGACAGAGGAAGATCTGGACAAACCGCAGATTTTGATTGAAAGCACCTTTGGCGACAGCCATCCCGGCAGTGCGCATCTGCTGGAGCTGGTCAACCAGGCTGCAGACGGCGTACGCCAGAGTGGAGGACGAGCCGCCCGCTATTTTGTAACCGACATCTGCGACGGTCAGGCACAGGGCCACGACGGCATCAATTATTCGCTGGCCAGCCGTGACATGATTGCCAACATGGTGGAAATCCACCACGGCGCCACGCCCTTTGACGCGGGTGTGTTTATTGCCAGCTGCGACAAGGGCCTGCCCGGGCTGCTGATGGGCATTGGCCGCACCAACCTGCCCAGCGTGGTTGTGCCCGGCGGCGTAATGGAGGCCGGCCCCGATCTGCTTACGCTGGAGCAGATCGGCAAATACAGCGCCATGTGCCAGCGCGGCGAAATAACGCAGGAGCAGCTGACCTGGTACAAGCATCACGCCTGTCCCAGCTGCGGCGCATGCAGCTTTATGGGCACCGCCGGCACCATGCAGGTACTATGCGAGGCACTGGGACTTTCGCTGCCCGGCACCGCGCTGCTGCCCGCCACCTGCGAGGATCTGCGCAAAGCCGCTCAAAACGCCGGCCGGCAGGCCATGCAGCTGGCGCGCAGCGGGCTGAAGGCGCGGGATATCGTTACCCGCAAAAGCTTTGAAAACGCCATTATCGTGCATGCCGCCATTTCCGGCTCCACGAACGCGCTGCTGCATCTGCCCGCCATTGCCCATACGTTTGGCATCGAAATTGATGCCGATACCTTTGAATCCATCCACCGCGACGCGCATTTCCTGCTGGATGTGCGCCCCTCCGGACGCTGGCCGTCGGAGTTTGTGTATTACGCAGGCGGCGTACCGGCCATCATGGAAGAGCTTCGTCCGCTGCTGCATCTGGGCGCGCTTACGGTAAGCGGCAAAACGCTTGGCGAAAACCTGGATGCGCTGCAGGAAAGCGGCTATTACGAGCAATGCGCCGCCTACCTGGCCCGTACAGGTCTCCGTAAGGAGGAAATCATCCGTCCCTATGACCGGCCCATCGGCAAGGACGGCACCACCGCCATCCTGCGTGGCAATCTGGCGCCCTATGGCGCGGTGGTCAAGCACTCTGCCGTTCCAAAGGAGATGCACCGGGCCGTTTTGCGCGCCCGCCCCTTTGACTGCGAGGAGGACGCCATCGCCGCCGTGCTTTCGCACCGGATTCAACCGGGAGATGCGGTCTTCATCCGCTACGAGGGCCCCAAGGGCAGCGGCATGCCGGAAATGTTCTACACCACCGAGGCCATCTCCAGCGATGAGCAGCTCAGCCGCAGCATTGCGCTCATCACCGACGGACGTTTCAGCGGCGCGTCAAAGGGTCCTGCCATCGGGCATATCTCGCCCGAGGCCGCCGAGGGCGGCCCCATCGCGCTGGTGGAGGAAGGCGACCTGATTGAGATCGACATTCCCAACCGTGTTCTGGCCATCGTAGGCGTGCAGGGACAGCCCAAAACGCCGGAGGAAATGGAAAGTATCCTCGCTACACGAAGGAAAAGTTGGACACCCCGCGCCCCGCGCTACCCGGAAGGGGTGCTCAGCATCTATTCCCAGCACGCCGTCAGCCCCATGAAGGGCGGATATATGGAGTAATGCCTATGCAAAAAAATCCTTACCGCATTGTCGGCACCGTTTTTTCCGCCATTGCCGCGGTGGAAGTTGTTGTGGTGTTCTGCCTGCTGCTGTCCCGCAACCGCACCATGCTGATTGTCGCGGCTCCCTTTGCCATCCAGTGCGTCATCTTTGGCGGCATCGGCGCAGGTTTCCTGATCAGCCAGCACTGCAAGGATGCACGCCGCGAAAGGCTGATTGCCAACGGATATTACGAAATGGCAACCGTCGTTGGCATTGAGCAGAACCCTTATGTTCGCGTCAACCGCAGCAGTCCCTATCATGTAATCTGCCGCATTGAGCGCGAGGGCGTACTGCACGAATACCGCAGCGAGGGGTATGCCTTTCATCCCGGGGTAAAGCCGGGCGACGTCGTGCCGGTTTATTTGGACCGGCAGAATGATAAAAACTACTATGTGGATGTGGATAGCGTTGCCCCCTCCATCATCCGTCACTAAAGATGAAAGGCGATGCCGTCGTTGCATCGCTTTTTCTTTACTGCGCAATGCGCTGCGGAACACACGGCCAGCTGTGCATCACGCGGTCCAGCTCATAGGCAAAATCGCGCCTGGCCAGCGTTTCGCCCAGCACCAGCGGTACGGACGCCAGGATTTCGCCATCCATTACAAGACGTGCCTGACCAATCACATCGCCGCAGGTCTGTCCGGCTTCCAGGGTTTCGGGAAGCTCGTACTCCAGCGTGGGTATGGTTCCACGCCGTACCACAGCCGATAGCCTGCCGCCCGACAAAACGCAGGCCGTCTCCTGTGTGCCCTCCCGCACCGGCAGCACGCGGACGGACTCACCCTCGCTGAGCGCCGTAAACATCTCGTAATGCTCAAAGCCCATGTCCATAAGCCTTGCCGCCTCGTCAAACCAGGCTGGGCAGCGGAGCACCACGCCGATAACCTCCAGCCCGTCGCGCTTTGCGCCAAAAACAAGGCAGCGTCCCGCTGCGCGGGTATACCCGGTTTTGATGCCTGTTGCGCCCTCGTAGCTGGTGAGCAATCTGTTTTTGTTATTGAGTATACGCTGGTAGCTGCGTCCTTCCCACGGGATGGACGCGCGCCTGGTGGAGACAATCTCGCGGAACAGCTCGTGGTTCATGGCCTCCCGGGTGATGAGCGCCAGATCATACGCCGTGGTATAATGCCCTTCCCTGGGCAAACCGTGAGGCGTAAGAAAAACGGTGTCCTTGCAACCCATCTGCGCGGCGCGCTCGGTCATCATGCGGCAGAAGGTTTCCACATCGCCACCGATATGCTCGGCAAGGGTGACCGCCGCATCGTTGCCGCTGGCCAGCATCAGTCCATAGAGCAGATCGCGCAGGGTTATCTGCTCGCCAAGGCCGAGATAGATGCTGGTACCCGGCACGCCGTAAGCATTGCGCCCCACCGTTGCCACCTCGTCCAGGCGGCCGTATTCCAGCGTGAGCAGCGCCGTCATCACCTTGGTGGTGGAGGCCATGGGCAGCCTTTCGTGCGCATTATGACAAAAAAGCACCTTGCCCGTTTCCCGCTCAATCAAAACAGCCGAGCGGGCGCTGCTTTCCACCTGCTCGCCTTCCTCCGCCTGCGCACCGCCCGTAAAAAAGGCCATCATGGCGCAGCACAGGATCGGTACCCAGCCGCGAAGACATGCCTTCATCAATGGTTTTCATCCCCTGCCGCGGTATAATCAATGGTTTCGATTTCGGTTTTGTATACCTTTTTGCCCTTGGTTTTGCCGTTCTTCTCCCCGTTTTGGCCAAACTCCTCCATCAGCTGGGGCAACAGCTCCACCATGCGCTCCATGGCATTGCCGGATTGGGCCGGAAGCACCTTTACGCTGTCCTCGCCCACCACCAGAAACCCCACCGGCTGCACGGATACCCCTGCGCCCGTGCCGCCCGCAAAGGGATAGTTTTCGTTGGTTACGCTGCGGCTGCGGTGATCATCCACCAGGTATTCGCCTCCGCCTGCGATAAAGCCAAAGCTTACCTTGGAAATGGGAATAATCGTGGTGCCCTTGGTGCCCGTAACCGGCGAGCCGATGACCGTGTTCACATCCACCATGCTGCGGATGTGCTCCATGGTGGTTTGCATCATGGTATCAATGGGATGCTGCTGCATATTCTTCCTCCTCTGCTGTCAAACGCTTGGCCCGATAGCCGGCTGCTGCCAGCCACAGGCGTACGACTGCTGCCGTTAGACTGCCCAGCCTTGCGGATACTATGCACCGAAACGATACCCGCGTCCCCTCGCCGCGAAAATCCATTTCCACCCTGCCCCTTAACGGCAGGGTGCGGATAGGGGCGAGGGTTTGCAGGCAGGTGCGCACAAATGCGTATGAAACGGCCGTCCGTGCCGCATCCGCAAAGGAGATGCGGGCGCGGATTTCCACGTCGCGCCATTGCAGCCGCCTCAGAATGCGCTGCACATGTCCCTGGCGAATCAGCGCGATCATCAGGCCCAAATCGCCGTTTTTCATACCCTTCATCACATCCTGGGACTGCAGCTGCGTCTCCCGGCTCTCCTCCTGATCCTTTTTGCGCAATACGGGCAAACCCGCCGCCTGCAGCCGGATGCGGTAGTGTACGCCATGATCGATACGCACATGCACCTGCGCGCCCACCGGAGTGATCAGAAGCGCATACAGCGCAAACAACCAGAAATACAGATTCATGGAAACACCTTCCTTTACCGGTAGTCTGACCGGATCAGGCGATGCATTATTCGGTCAGACAACCGGCAAAATTGTTTCCGTTTTTTGTTTACGGTTTCTTCATATTTAGGTTATATATTCTCCATGCAGGCGAGGTATGATGAATTGTGGATTCATTGAAGGATCCTTTCGGAGAGGAAGGCATTTATGGGAAAAACGATCGGTATTGATTTGGGCACCACCAACTCCTGCGTTGCATTTATGGAAAACGGCGATCCCACCGTCATCCCCAACGCGGAGGGCGGGCGCACCACCCCCTCTGTTGTGGCTTTTACCAAAGAAGGCGAGCGTCTGGTAGGCGCAGCCGCCAAGCGGCAGGCCGTTACCAATGCCAGCCGCACCATTGCCTCCATCAAGCGTGATATGGGCACGGACAAGCGCATCACGGCGGATGGCAAGACCTTTACCCCGCAGGAGATCAGCGCGATCATTCTGCAAAAGCTCAAGCGCGATGCGGAGGCCTACCTGGGCGAGAGCGTAACCGACGCGGTGATCACCGTGCCCGCGTATTTCAGCGACAGCCAGCGCCAGGCTACCAAGGATGCAGGCCGCATTGCGGGGCTCAATGTGCTGCGTATTATCAACGAGCCCACCGCCGCCGCCATGGCCTACGGCATGGACAAGGGCGGCACGCAAAAGATTATGGTGTTTGACCTGGGCGGCGGCACGTTTGACGTATCCATTCTGGAAATCAACAACGAGGTGATTGAGGTACTGGCCACCGCGGGCAACAACCGTCTGGGCGGCGATGACTTTGACGACTGTATCGCCAACGATCTGGTGGAAACCTTCCGCCGGCAGGAGCACATCGATCTTACAAAGGACGCCACCGCCATGAGCCGCATCCGCGAGGCGGCGGAAAAGGCCAAGATTGAGCTGTCCTCCGTTACCACCGCAAGCATCAACCTGCCTTTTCTTACGGCGGATGCAAACGGTGCAAAGCATTTGGAGCTCACCCTTACCCGCGCAAGGTTTGACGAGCTGACCGCCCATCTGGTGGAGGCCACCATGGGGCCCGTGCGTCAGGCCATGGCCGATGCGGGGCTTTCCCCCAGCGATCTGAGCCGTGTGCTGCTGGTGGGCGGCTCCACGCGCATTCCGGCTGTGCAGGCGGCGGTCAAGCGCTACACCGGCCGCGAGCCCAGCAAGGATATCAACCCCGACGAGTGCGTGGCCATGGGCGCGGCTGTGCAGGGCGGCGTGCTGCAGGGTGAGGTAAAGGGTCTGCTTCTGCTGGATGTAACGCCCCTGTCCCTGGGCATTGAAACCATGGGCGATGTGTTCAGCCGCATCATCGAGCGCAACACCACCCTGCCCGTGCAGC
>JAEDGL010000099.1 GCA_016297535.1 Clostridia bacterium
CGGCGAGCCGTAGGCGAGTAGGCAAATGGTGCATTCCCGGCGGAAAAGATCGCCGAAAGCGAGCTTTTTCGCCGCTCTGAAACGGCACGGACACCAAACCGGATGGATTGGTGTTCGTGCCGTTTTTGGGTTGTTTTTTTTGAGACAGCCCCTTTGTCAGCGGTTGTCCACAATCTCCGGGTGCATATCGTGCCAGGTCATGCGGTCCTGCGCCACCTTTTCCCAGCGGGTGCCGGGCTTGCCGTAGTTGCAGTAGGGGTCAATCGAAATGCCCCCGCGGGGAAGAAATCTTCCAAGCACCTCGATGTATTTGGGATCCATCAGCTTAATCAGATCCTTCATGATTACATTGACAACGTCCTCGTGATAATCGCCGTGATTGCGGAAGGAAAACAGATACAGCTTGAGCGATTTGCTTTCCACCATCCGCTCGCCGGGCACATACGAAATGGTGAGGGTCGCAAAATCCGGCTGTCCCGTAATGGGGCACAGGCTGGTAAACTCCGGGCAGTTGAACTTGACAAAGTAATCGTTTTCCGGGTGTCGGTTTGCAAAGGTTTCCAAAACCGTGGGGTCGTAATCCGCCGCGTATTCCGTGTGCTGGCTGCCCAGATGGGTCAGCCCTTCTGCTTGCCTGCTTTTCATTCGTTTCCACCTACCACATGATATTTGATGTTGTAATCAAAGGTATCCACCTGTTCCGTTTTCTTCATCCAGCGCACAACCGCATAGGTCACCGGGGTGAACAGCACCTCGTAGCCCACCTTGAACAGATACTGGAACAGGATCATCCGCAGCACCGTCGCATTGTCCATCACACCCCAGAACGAGATGGTAACAAAGAGGATGGAATCAAAGCCCTCGCCGACAACGGTTGAAAGGATGGTTCGCATCCACAGGCGCCTGCCCCTGGTGGCCACCTTGAGCCGGGAAAGCACCATGGAATTGGAAAACTCGCCAAACAGGTATCCGATAAACGAGGCCGCCGCCACGCGGGGCGTTGTGCCCATAACCGTCGCATACGCCTCCTGATGGGTCCAGAATCCGGGATGGGGAAGCGCGATGGTGATCAGGTAGACCACCACGGCAAAGAAGCTGCAGCCAAAGCCCAGCCAGATCACGGTTCTGGCATTTCGAAAGCCGTATACCTCCGTAAAGACATCGCCCAGAATGTAGGTGATAGGAAACAGGATCACGGCCGCCGGAAGGGTGATGCTGTCCGTAACCGCCCACATTTTTCCCGCAATCAGGTTGGAAAGCAGCAGGCAGGTAATGTACAGCGCCGCAACGATCAGAAAGGTCTGGGATACCGTTTTTTTGTCTTTCACCGGAAAAACCTCCAAATAAAAAAGCTTTGCTTCTGCAAAGCCCGGGCGATTGATATACTCCCTGGAAGGGCCGGAGGCCACAGCCTTCCGACGCTGATTCCGAATCCGGCAATCGGCACGGTGGGTTCGGAAGCCCTGCACAGCAAGGCTTCTCTGCAGGTTTCCCCGGCCGTGCACGCGGCGCGCGGGAGAAGCCTGCTTCGGCGGAAAAGATCGCGTTGCGAGCTTTTTCGACGGGCGGAGCTTTGCTTGCAAAGCCACACCAAAAGAGCGCTCTTTCAGTCCTGGTTTTGCTTAACGACAGGAAGGTACAAATGAACTGTCGGCGGAAAACCGCATGAGATTTATACCATATTTTGCGCCGGCCGTCAATAGCGGGGATATGCTGAAAACGCCGCGGGCAGAGTACGTGCCCGCGGCGTCTGGACAAAGCCTCAGCTGTTTTGCCAGCCCTTTGCATCCAGAAAATCCATGTAATGGTTCCAGTCCTCACGGCTCAGATAATGCCTGCCGCCGCGCATATGGTAGCCGATGTTGCCTTCGTGCAGGGTTTCGGTGGCACAGGGAAAGCGGTCGGGGTGCACAAGGCCCGGCAGATGAAGAAGCTGCCAGGCTTTGGAGGCGGAAACGCAGCCAAGGTACTCATGCCGGGGCGCGGCCCATTCATCCTGCTGCGCGCTGCCCACAAGCAGCAGCCGGGGCGCGATACCGGCCAGCAGCCAGTCCTGCTCAAAGGGCATGACCTGCTCCTGCCCGGCATATTGGCGGTAGGCGTCGCAGAACCAATAGGGGAAATTCCGGGTAATCTCGGCCACGCGCTCACCGGGCTTTTCGCGGGTGATGGCTGCACCGCTGCAGCCGGAATCGTTGGAGATAACGCAGGCAAAGCGCTCGTCCAGTAGCCCGCACAGCAGCGCCGTTTTGCCCAGACGTGAATGCCCGATAACGGCCAGCCGCGTCTGGCTTACGCCGGGCTGGGTAATGGCCCAGTCCAGCGCGCGCGAGGCCGCCCAGGCCCAGATGGCGATCTTGCCGGGCAGCTGATCGGGCGCTACGCCGCTTTGCGTTGCCGCCCCGCGCAGCAGCTTGTCCAGACCGCCCTCAAAATGGTCGTCCCGGTCAACGCTGACGTCGTTGTAATGGATCGAAAGCACGGCATAACCGCGGTCGCAGATTTCCTCGCCCGGAAGGTAGCGGTTGGGGATGTCTCCGAAAAAATCAATGGAGACGAACAGCGGGTGATCGCCGGGAGCAGCCGGCATGGAAAGGCGGCAGGGAAAGCTGAACGAGCCGCCGGGCAGCGCTACGGTGAGCCGGATGGTGCGCAGAATGCTCTTGTCGGCGCAAAAATCCCGCTCCTCCGAAAGCACCTCCCCGGTTACGGAACAGGGCAGGGGCGGAACAATGCCGTATTCGTGCTGCAGCAGCACCTTGATGATGCGCTGACGAAGCTCCGGCCAGTCCCCGGGCCTGGCGTTTTGGGGCAGACAGGGTGGCAGATGCAGCGCGGACAGCTGCTGTTGGATGACTGACATCGAAGATTCCTCCTTTTCTGTTGTTTGCCTGTTTTCTTGATTATAGCAGAAACCGCGCAGCATTCAAGCATGCGCGGCGGAAATTCAGAGAACAATCAGGTCAAAAACGGTCTGCGGCGTGGTGCAGCCCAGATCGCGAAGAGCCCGGGAGGCGTAACGGTCGAACGAGGTGTGGTCAATCAGGCGGAAAGCGGCGGCAGCCATATCCACAAAATCCGTCTCCTGCTTTCGGTGCGCCATCCAGCCGATGGAGAGCAGGCGCAGCAGCGTGTAGATGGCGCTGATGGCGACAAACTCGTTCCACAGGCTTTCCGGGCGGTCCTGGAACGGGAACTGCTGAAAGAACAGATGGTTGACCAGCATGTGCTCAAACCAGATTTCCCACTTGGGCAGGCGGTTTTCAAAACGCAGCCGGGCGACCACATACCGCTCGAAGGGATCGCTGGCAGCGTGGAAATAGCCCAGCGCGTCCTGCCCGTAATCCCGCAGGCTCTGGCTTCGCTCGTCCAGCAAACGTACCAGCGCTTCGGCCTTTTCCAGGCCAAAGGCAAGGTGCGCCTTGTTCACCTCAAAGGAGGGCAGCGTTTTTTGCCATGGCCGGTCAAGCATTGCCGCCAGCGCAGCTTCGTCCTTCTGGCCAAGCGTTTTTTCCAGCTCCTCCAGCGCAATGCCCAGCCCGGCCAGCCGCTGCGGCAGGGGAAGGCTGCGGTTTTGCAGAATGGCAATCAGCCACAACCGGATATCCTGCTCGCGCCCCAGCGTTTCAAAATGCACCAGCCGCTGCGGCGCGGGGGGAGCATCCACGCTCAGCGTTCGCCTTTCAAAGCGGATGGGCTCGTCGCGGGAAAACAGCAGCTCCAGCACCGCTTCGCAGCTGTTGGCACAGGAACATTCGTAGCAGGCGTTCTGCGTGCGGATGCCGCGCGGATACAGCCGGCAGATGCTGGAAAGCGCTTTCTCGCCCAGCTCCGCGTGCACGGCGCAGCGTCCGTCTTCCAGCCGCATGGGGCATTCGCCATCGTAGCGCGGGGCGATCTGGGCATACGCCTCCGGTGTGGGACGCAGGTTGACCCTTACGCCGCGGTCAATGCGCTGCCGCAATTCCGTGCTGCATTCGCTGCCCGTAAGGCGAAAGTAATCCTCCAGCGAAAAGGTGATCGGCCAACCCACACAGCAGGCCGAGCGGCACGCGCCCATCTTGCAGCAGAAGGCTTCGTAATAATCGGGTACCAGAAATTCATGGGTTTGCTTCATAATCCACCGCCTCTGACGCAGGTCATTTTACTCCCGCGTGCTCTTCGCACGCAAGCCCCAAATAACCCCATACAAAAAAAGAACATAGGGGGCCCGCCGTTCTACCAAATACAATTATCTTTGGCGCAGACGTTGATTCTTTCGCGTTGTGTGCTATAATACAAGCACTACGGCGCAATCTGGAAAAATCATCAAAATATCTGCACAGGAGGAAGAGGAAAATGAAGAAGGTATGGATTTTTCAGGGCGGCTGGGACGGTCATGAGCCGCAGCTGACCTCGGCCCGCTTTGCGGCCATGCTTGAAAAGCACGGCTATCAGGCCACCATTTTTGATACGCTGGATCCGCTGGGCAAGCTGGAGGATCTGCTGGAGCTGGACCTGATGGTGTTTTGCTGGACGATGGGTGAAATCAAGCGCGAATACACTGTGAACGTGGCCAGGGCCGTGGGCGCGGGCGTGGGTCTGGCCGGCTGCCACGGCGGCATGTGCGATTCCTTCCGCAATGATACCGAGTGGCAGTTCATCACCGGCGGCCAGTGGGTATCCCATCCCGGCGGGGACGGCATTGAGTACATGGTCAACATCTGCCACGGCTCCAGCCCCATCACCGAGGGCCTGGAGGATTTCCCCGTATGCAGCGAGCACTACTACCTGCATGTGGATCCCGCCATTGAGGTGCTGGCCACCACCCGTTTCCCCAGCGTGCCCTATTACCACATTTCCAACAAGCCGGTGGATATGCCCGTGGCCTGGACCAAGTTCTGGGGCAACGGCCGGGTGTTCTATACCTCGCTTGGCCATCACGACGATGTGTTCGACAAATCCCCCAACGCGGCCATCCTGATGGAGCGCGGCATGCTGTGGGCGGCGGATGGCAAGCGCATTGCCGTGGAGCAGCACCTGACCACCGAGCGCTTTGAAAACAAGGCCAAAATGTACTGAGAGCACAGATAAAGGAGAATACGCAGATGAAAACCATCAAAACCGTTATGATCGGCGTGGGCAATATCAGCGGCATCTACCTCAAAAACATCCACGAAACCTTTCACGAGATCGAATTGATCGGCGTGTGCGATCTGATCCGCGAGCGCGCTGAGAAGGCGCAGCAGGAATACGGCGTTCCCAAAATCTACGAAACCATGCACGACGCCTTTGCCGACCCCGAGGTGGAAATGGTGCTCAACCTTACCCGCCCCTACGAGCATTTTGAAGTAAGCAAGGCTGCGCTGGAGGCGGGCAAGCATGTGTACAGCGAAAAGCCCCTGGGCGCGGACTTGGAAGAGGGCAAGGCGCTTGTGGAGCTGGCCAGGCAAAAGGGCCTCAGGCTGGGCGGCGCGCCGGATACGTTTCTGGGCGCGGGTATCCAGACCTGCCGCCGCCTGATTGACGACGGCTTCATCGGCACGCCCATTGGCAGTGCGGCGTTCATGATCAACAACGGTCACGAGTCGTGGCATCCCGACCCTGAATTCTATTACAAGCGCGGCGGCGGCCCCATGTTTGATATGGGCCCGTACTATCTGACCGCCATGATCAACCTGATGGGCGGCGTGGACCGCGTGTTCTCAGCCAGCCGGATTTCCTTCCCCCAGCGCATGATCACCAGCCAGCCCCAGGCCGGCAAGGTGGTGGATGTGGATGTGAACACCTATATCGCGGGCACGGTGCAGTATTCCTCCGGCGCGATCGGCACCATCTTTACCACCTTCGATGTCAAATTTCCCGGTGAAAAATCCCGCTTTATCGAAATTTACGGCACCGAGGGCACCCTCTTTGTGCCCGATCCCAACAATTTCTCCGGCAGGATCGAGCTGTACCGGCCCGAAGAGGGCGCGGTGCGGGAAATGCCCATGATGTACGGCTATCCCGAAAACTCCCGCGCGCTGGGCCTGGCGGATATGTGCAAGGCCATCCTGACCGGGCGCGAGGCGCGCTGCGATGTGCAGCAGACCTTCCACGTGCTGGAGATTATCGAGGGCTTTGAAACCAGCGCCAAAACCGGCGAGTGGACAAAGCTGCAATCCGTCTATCACCGCACGCCCGCCATGGTCAGGCCGCAGCTCAAGGGCATTCTGGACTAAGCCGCGAGGAGAGAACAGCCATGAAAACCGTCAAAACCGTCATGATCGGCGTGGGCAACATCAGCGGCATCTATCTCAAAAACATCCATGAAACCTTTCATGAGATTGAGCTGATCGGCGTGTGCGATCTGGTGCGCGAGCGTGCCGAGAAGGCGCAGCGGGAATACGGCATTCCCAAAATCTACGAAACCATGCACGATGCCTTTGCCGACCCTGAGGTGGAAATGGTGCTCAACCTCACCCGGCCCTACGAGCATTTTGAGGTGAGCAGGGCCGCGCTGGAGGCGGGCAAGCATGTGTACAGCGAAAAGCCTCTGGGTGCGGATCTGCAGGAGGGCAGGGCGCTTTTGGAGCTGGCCAGGCAGAAGGGCCTCAGGCTGGGCGGCGCGCCGGATACGTTTCTGGGTGCAGGCATCCAGACCTGCCGCCGCCTGATCGATGATGGCTACATCGGCACGCCCATTGGCAGCGCGGCCTTCATGATTGGCCATGGGCCGGAATCGTGGCATCCCGATCCCGCGTTTTTCTACAAGCGCGGCGGCGGCCCCATGCTGGATATGGGCCCTTACTACCTCACCGCCATGATCAACCTGATGGGCGGGGTGGACAGGGTGTTTTCCGCCAGCCGCAGCTCCTTCCCCCGGCGCATGATTACCAGCCGGCCCTTTGCCGGTACGGCGGTGGATGTGGAGGTAAACACCTATGTTGCCGGTACGGTGCAGTATTCCTCCGGCGCGATCGGCACCCTCTTTACTACCTTTGATGTGCATTTCCCTGCCGAAAAAAGGCGTTTTATCGAAATCTACGGCACCGAGGGTACGCTTTTTGTGCCCGATCCCAACACGTTTGGCGGCAAGGTGGAGCTGTACCGGCCCGAGGAGGGCGCGGTGAAGGAAATGCCCCTGATGTATGCCTATCCCGAAAACTCCCGCGCGCTGGGACTGGCGGACATGTGCAAGGCCATTCTGACCGGGCGCGAGGCGCGCTGTGATGTGCAGCAGACCTATCATGTGCTGGAAATGATGGAGGGCTTTGCCACCAGCGCCAAAACCGGGGAGTGGACGAAGATACAATCCGTCTATCACCGCGCGCCTGCAATGGAAAGACCCGTGCTGAAGGGAATACTGGATTAACGGCGAGAGGACATGAGCCATGAATGATGGTATCCACGGCATGCTGCCCCGGGAGCAGATGTGCGAGGGCGCCCGAAAATACTGGGACTATTACAACATGGTGCCCGGCGCGGGCTTTTATCAGAAGGAGTTTGGCTTTTACTCGCTGGAAAAATGGCAGCGCGAGGAGGGCCTTTCGCCGGATGAAGATCTGGACAGCCTGTTTGGCTTTGACCCGCAGGGCTATGTAAGCATAGGCGGCCTGGGCTGGTGCGAAGCGGGCTTTGAGCCCGTGTTTGAGGAAAAGGTGCTGGAGGACCGCGGCGCATACGAGCTGGTGCAGGATTTTGCGGGCCGCTCGGTGCTGTGCTTCAAGGGCAGGCGCAGCGGTTTTATGCCGGAGTATGTGGATCATCCCGTCAAGGACCAGAAAACCTGGGAGGAAAAATGCCTTTGGCGCATGGATCCCAACACGTTTGAGCGGCAGGCCAGGATGGATGAATACCTTCCCGCCGCCATGGAAAAGGCCAAACAGGGCATGTTTGTGGTGCAGAACCTGGTGGGCGGATACATGTACCTGCGCTCGCTGATGGGGCCGGAGGAGCTGCTCTACCTGTTTTATGACGATCCCGAGCTTATCCACGCCTGCATGCGGCAATGGTTTACCCTGGCCGACAGCATCATTGCCCGGCACCAGCAGCAGCTGTCCATCGACGAGCTGTTCATCGGCGAGGATATCTGCTACAACCACGGCCCGCTGATCTCGCCGGACATGATCCGGGAATTCCTGCTGCCCTACTACCAGCAGCTGCTTACCAACATGCGCCGCCGCCGGTTGGATCCCAACCGGCCCATCGGCTTTCAGGTGGATACGGACGGCCTGTGCGACCCGGTGATTGATCTGTACCGCAGCCTTGGCATGACCCAGATGAGCCCGTTTGAGGTGGCTGCCGGGTGCGATGTGATCCGCACCGGACAGCAATATCCCGATCTCAAAATCTCCGGCGGAGTGGACAAGCGGGTGCTTGCGCAGGGGCCCAGGGCCATTGATGAAATGGTGGACCGCATCTTCCCTGTTATGCAAAAGCGCGGCGGCTTCCTGCCCACCTGCGACCATGGCGTGCCGGAGGAAGTAAGCCTGCAAAACTACCTGTATTACCGCAAGCGTTGCCTGGAGTTTGCATAAGCCTGGCAGATGATCGGAAAATCCGTATCGCTTTTAATGAAATTCTCATGGTGCTTTCAGCAGACTTTCGTGTTGCCTGATGCGGATTGTGGTATCATCAGCATGCAAAACAGCAAGAGGCTGTTTGATAAAGGAGGAACATCCATGAGCGATGCTTTGGGCCCGGAGGGCAGCTATTACGAAACCAAACGGCGCGAAGAAGAACGCCGTCTCAAGCAAAAAAGCGACGCGGCGTATCCGGTTGTCATTACCGTGCTGTACCTGATTCTGGGGGCCTGCTTTGGCCTGTGGCATCCGGGCTGGCTGATCTTTCTGACCATTCCGCTGCATTACATCCATTTCAAATCGCTCAAGGCGCGGCTTCTGCATCCGGTATCCATCGTGCTGATCTATCTGGTGCTTGGCTTTTTCTTTCACCTATGGCACCCGGGCTGGCTGATCTTTTTGCTGATTCCGCTGGGCGGAATTTACGGATGGTTCTGATGATCCCAAAACCCCCGGGAACGGAAGAAAGGTTCCGTTCCCGGGGGTTTCAGCGTGTCGAAAAAGCTCGCTTCGCGATCTTTTCCGACAGAAACTGGCGG
>JAEDGL010000100.1 GCA_016297535.1 Clostridia bacterium
AGCAGCGTTTGGCAAACGGCGAAACGCTGGATGATCTTTTGCCCGACGCCTTTGCGGCCTTCCGCGAGGCCGTGTGGCGCGTGGATGGCAAAAAGCTGTTTCCTGTGCAGATCATGGGCGGCATCTGCCTGCACCAGGGCCGCATTGCCGAAATGAAGACCGGCGAGGGCAAAACGCATACCGCCACGCTGCCCGCCTACCTCAACGCCCTCAGCGGCAAGGGCGTGCATATCGTAACCGTCAACGACTATCTGGCCCGCTTCCAGGGCGAGTGGATGGGCAACATCTTCCGCTTTATGGGCGTAAGCGTGGGCCTGATTGTGCACGATATGGACAACGCCCAGCGCCGCGCCGCCTACGCCTGCGATATCACCTACGGCACCAACAACGAGATGGGCTTTGATTATCTGCGCGATAACATGGTCATCCGCCAGAGCGATATGGTGCAGCGCGGGCATCACTACGCCATCGTGGACGAGGTGGACTCCATCCTCATCGACGAGGCGCGCACCCCGCTGATTATCTCCGGCCAGGGCGAAAAATCCACCGACCTGTACGAACGCGCCGACCGCTTCGTCAGCCGCCTTCGCAACGAGGAGGATTACACCATCGCCGAAAAGGAAAAGGCCGTCAGCCTGACCGAGCAGGGCATTGCCAAGGCGCAGCAGGCGTTTCAGGTGGAAAACATTGCCGATATGGAAAACGCCGAGCTCTACCACCACCTCCTGGCCGCCCTGCGCGCCCATGCCCTGATGAAGCGCGATGTGGACTACGTGGTGCAAAACGGCGAGGTCATCATTGTGGATGAGTTTACCGGCCGCCTGATGGTGGGCCGCCGCTATTCGGACGGGCTGCATCAGGCCATCGAGGCCAAGGAGCATGTGAAGGTGGAGCGCGAGAGCAAAACGCTGGCCACCGTCACCTTCCAGAACTATTTCCGCATGTACGCCAAAATCAGCGGCATGACCGGCACGGCCAAAACCGAGGAGGAGGAGTTCCAGGGCATCTACAATCTGGATGTTGTGCAGGTGCCCACCAACCGCCCCATGATCCGCAAGGATCTGAACGACATGGTTTACAAAACCAGGGCCGCCAAGTTCAAGGCCGTGGTGGAGGAAATCGTCAGCCGCCATGCCACCGGCCAGCCCGTGCTGGTGGGCACCGTAAACGTGGAAACCAGCGAAATGCTCAGCCACCTCATCCGGCTGCGCGGCGTGCCCCACGAGGTGCTCAACGCCAAAAACCACCAGAAGGAAGCCGAAATCGTGGCTCAGGCCGGTCACGTGGGCGCGGTGACCATCGCCACCAACATGGCGGGCCGCGGCACCGATATCCTGCTGGGCGGCAACCCGGATTACCTGGCCCGCCGCAAAATGCGCCAGGAAAATATTCCGGAAGAAATCATCATGGAGGCCATCGGCCACAACGAAAACGTGCCCGAGCCCGTGCTGGAGGCGCGCAGGCTCTACCGCCAGTGGTACGCCGGGTTCAAAAAGGAAACCGACGCCGAGCACGAGCGCGTGATGGCGCTGGGCGGCCTGCACATCATTGGCACCGAGCGCCACGAAAGCCGCCGTATCGATAACCAGCTGCGCGGCCGCGCCGGCCGTCAGGGCGACCCCGGCTCCACCCAGTTCTTCATCTCTCTGGAGGATGACGTGATGCGCCTCTTCGGCGGCGACCGCATCGCCCCCATGGTGGAAAAGCTGGGCATGAAGGAGGACGAAGCCCTGGAGGCGGGCCTGCTGACCCGGCAGATTGAAAACGCGCAGAAGAACATCGAGGGCCGCAACTACGCCATCCGTAAAAACGTGCTGCAGTACGACGATGTGATGAACAAGCAGCGCGAGATGATCTACGGCCAGCGCCGGGATATCCTGATGGGGCATGATGTGCGCGACAACATCATCAGCATGATTCATTTGCTCATCGACGCCTGCGCCGAGCGCAACCTGGGCGGCGAGGGCAGCTTTGAGTGGAGCATCGACGACGCCAGAAATTATCTGGAGCACCTCTGCCTCAAGCCCGGCACCTTCGACCGGTATGCAGAGGACATCCGGAAGATGGAGGATTCCTCCGAGCTGGTCGAAAAGCTCTACGCCGAGGCCGAGGCCTTCTATGCCGAGCGCGAGGCGCTGGTGACCGAAATCGGCTTTGACATGCGCGAGTTTGAACGCATCATTCTGCTCAACGCCATCGACCATTACTGGATGCAGCATATCGATGATATGGATAACCTGCGCGAGGGCATCGGCCTGCGCGCCTACGGCCAGCGCGACCCCGTGCAGGAATACCGCATGGAAAGCTACGACATGTTTAACGACATGGTGCACTGCATCCGCGAGGAAACCGTGCGCCGCCTGTGCATGAGCCGCTTTGAGCGCATGCCCGAGCGCCACCGCACCGTGGACCTTGACAAAACGCAGGCCTCTTTGCAGGATGGGCAGGCCGGCGGCCAGAGCCGCAAGCCCGGCACGGTATCCAAAGCCGTGCCCGGCGCGCCGGGCCGCAACCAGCCCTGCCCCTGCGGAAGCGGCAAAAAATACAAGCACTGCTGCGGCAGGGGGTAACCCCCTGCGCCCCCCGGACCGCTTCGCGGGGCTGCGCCGCGTGTTTGGGAGAAAAGCGAGGACCGCTCCTCCGTTTCTCCCAGGGAGGGCTTATGGAGTATCTCGAACTGTACGATGAAAACCGCCAGCCCCTTGGAATAACCATCACCAGGGGCGAAGCCGTGCCGCCCAATGCCTATATGCTTACCGTGGGCATCTGGATCGTCAACGATCAGAAGCAGGTGCTGCTTACCCGCCGCAGTCTCGAAAAGCGCTATGCGCCGGGCAAGTGGGAAAACCCCAGCGGACATGTGCAGAAGGGGGAAACGCGCGAGGACGCGATCATCCGCGAGCTGCGTGAGGAAACGGGCATCATTGCCCAAAAGGAAAGCATCCACCATCTGGGCACGGTCCGGGTGTGGCCGTATTTCGGCGATAACTACGTGGTGCGCATGAACGTGGATCTGGCGGATGTCAGGCTGCAGCCCGGCGAAACCTGCGATGTACGGTGGGCAACGCTGGCCGAGCTGGACGACATGCTGCAAAACGGCCGGATGGCCCCCAGCACACTCAGGCACATGGCCTTTTACCGCGAAGCGTTTGAGCGGTGGGTCAAGTAAAAACGCCTGCAACAAGCCCAGCCGGGCTCGAAACAGGAGCCGGAGGGCTGCGCCCCACCTCCCGGAAGGTTTATCAGCCACCCGAGCCGGAGCACCCTCCGTGCTCCGGCGGCCTTCGCCAAGCCAATCATCCCTCCCCACCCCTGACCGCGTAAAACGCGGTCAGTACGGGGGTGCAGGGGCTCAGCCCCTGCCCGCCGGAGGCACTACGTCATTCCCAAAGAAGGAAGTGAAACGATATGATTATCGATCAGGAACGAATCAAGCAGGATCTGAACCGGCTGCGCGACAAGGTGGAAAAGGCCGCGGACGCGCTGCATCTGCCCATGCTGGAGGAGGAGCTGGTGGAGCTGAAAGAGGAAATGAACGCTCCCGAGTTCTGGAACGATCTGGAACGCTCCACCACCGTCAACCGCAAGGTAAGCCAGATTGAGGGCAAGCTGAACCACGTGGCCACGCTGAAAAGCCGCTGCGACGACATCGAGGCCATGCTGGAGCTGCTGTCCGAGGACGAGGACGAGGCCATTGCCGAGGAATGCCAGCACGAGCTGGAAACCCTCTCCGCCGATGCCGACGAGCTGGAGCTGGAAACCCTGATGCGCGGCCAGTACGACCATTGCAACTGCATCCTCAGCCTGCACGCGGGCGCGGGCGGCACCGAGGCGCAGGACTGGACCAGCATGCTCTATCGCATGTACACCCGCTACTGCGAGCGCCATGGCTACAAGGTAACCGTCAACGACCTGCTGGATGGCGACGAGGCGGGCATCAAGAGCGTTACCTTCCAGGTGGAGGGCGAAAACGCCTACGGCTTTTTGCGCAGCGAGCGCGGCGTGCACCGCCTGGTGCGCATTTCCCCCTTTGACGCCAACGCCCGCCGCCACACCTCGTTTTCCTCGCTGGACGTTGCCCCCATCATGGAGGATGACGACGATTTTGAGGTAAACATGGAGGAAGTGCGCATCGATACCTACCGTGCGGGCGGCGCGGGCGGCCAGCACGTAAACCGTACCGACTCCGCCGTGCGCATGACGCACATTCCCACCGGCATCGTGGCCCAGTGCCAGAACGAGCGCAGCCAGATCCAGAACCGCGAGGTGTGTCTGCGCATCCTCAAAAGCCGCCTGCTGGAGCTGCGCGAGCGCGAGCGCGAGGAGCAGATGGCCGATATCAAGGGCGAAATGAAGAAAATCGAATGGGGCAGCCAGATCCGCTCCTATGTGTTCCAGCCCTACACCATGGTCAAGGATCACCGCACGGGCTATGAAATGGGCAATGTGGACGATGTGATGGACGGCAACATCGACGGCTTCATCACCTCGTTCCTCAAGATGCAGTAATGCGCAGGGGGCTTGGCGCCGCGCTTGGCGCGGCGGCGGTGCTGGCGCTGTTGCTTTTGTCGGTGCTGCTGCCGGCGCTGAACGAAAGCCGCTTTGAGCGCGCGCTGCTTGCAACTGTCAACCGCGAAGCCGTCGGGATGAGCGAAAGCGACCTGACGGCTTTTGCCCGTGAAACCATCGGCTACCTGCGCGGCCAGAAGGACCGCTGGCAACCGCAAACGCCGTTTGATATTCCGCCCGGGTTTCAAAAGCACATGGCCGATGTGCGCATCTGGGTGCGCGCGGCGGCGCTGCTGGCCGCGGGGCTGCTGCTTGCGGTGCTGATCGGGGCGCGGCACGTCAGCGGCCGCAGCGTGCTTGCGGGCGCGCTGGGCCTGCTGGGGCTGATCGGGGCGCTGCTTGTATGGGCCGTTTGGGGGTTTGACAGCCTCTGGATGCTTTTGCACCGGGTTTTCATCCCCGATGGCATTTTTCCCGCGGGCGAGCCCGTGATGCAGCTGTTTCCGCTGGCGCTGTTTTTTTCCTATGTGGGCCCCGTGGCGGCGTGGCTGGCCGGGCTTGGCGCGGCCGCGCTGGGCGCCGGATGGCTTTTCTGGCGCCGGCGGTATCCAAAACCTGAGCAAAGAGATGAAAGATGATGAACACCCAAAGCGAAATGCGCCGCAAGCTGGACGCACTGCAGCACAAGGAGACCGTGCGCATTCTGGCCATGGAATCCAGCTGCGACGAAACCGCCTGCGCCATTATTGAAAACGGCCGCAGGATTGTATCCTCCGTGATTTTTTCCCAGGTGGATACCCATGCCCTCTACGGCGGCGTTGTGCCGGAAATTGCCAGCCGCGCGCATATGGACGCGTGCGACCGCGTGATTGATCAGGCCCTGCGGGAGGCGGGCATGACCCTGGAGCAGATGGATGCCTTGGCCTGCACCTACGGCCCCGGGCTGGTGGGCGCGCTGCTGACCGGCGTCAACTGCATGAAGGGGCTCAGCTACACCACCCGGCTGCCGCTGGTGCCGGTCAACCACATCGAGGGGCATGTGAGCGCCAACTATCTGACCACGCCGGATCTGGAGCCGCCGTTTGTGTGCCTGGTGGTCAGCGGCGGTCACAGCCATCTGGTGCGGGTAAACGACTATGCCGATTACACCCTGCTGGGCCAGACGGTGGACGACGCGGCCGGCGAGGCGTTTGACAAGGCCGCGCGCGTGCTGGGCCTGGCCTATCCGGGCGGGCCGCTGCTGAGCAAACTGGCCGAGGGCGGCGATGATACCTGGCTTGCCCTGCCCCATCCCCACCCGGACGGAAAGTACGATTTCAGCTTTTCCGGCCTGAAAACCGCGTTTCTCAACGCCTGCCACAAAATGGAGCAGAAGGGCGAAACGCTTCCCAAAGCGGATCTGGCCGCGTCCTTCGAGCGCGCGGTGGTGGATACGCTGTGCGAGCGCGCGCTGCTGGTACTGCAGGACAGCGGCCTGCATACCCTGTGCCTTGCGGGCGGCGTAAGCGCCAACCGCCGCCTGCGCCACCGGATGGAGCAGCTGGCGGCAACGCACGGCTTCCGCCTGTGCATGCCCGAACTGTGGCTGTGCACCGACAACGCCGCCATGATCGGCTCCGCCGCCTATTACCGCCTGCGCCGGGGCGAGCTGGCGCCGCTTACGCTCAACGCCGTCCCCTCGCTGTCCCTGATCGGAAAGGAAGGAAACCAATGAAGCGCATGACCGCCCTGCTCCTGTGCGCGCTGCTTGGCCTGTGCCTGCCCGCACAGGCGGAAAAGTACGACGCAGCGCCCGCCATTTTTGATGTGCGCTACCAGACGATGGAGCGCAAGGAGGACGACAACCGGTATTTCATCAGCAAGGAATACCTGATTACCACCAACGAAACCGTGAACGAATGGCTGAAAAACGCCGCCGACGCCTTCGACGAGCAGCTGTTTCCCACCATGCAGCCCGACCCCAGCAAAAATGCCCGCCGCAACAGCCGGCTGGATATCGAAACGCTGCACTACCTCACCGGGGAAAGCTGCCTGAGCACCCTGGTGCTTGGGCGCGTCAGCTTTGACCGCGTGCAGGTCTGCTCGCCCTTTGTAACGGCCACCTTTGATCTGGAAACGGGCGAGCAGATCGCCCTGACCGATCTGTTTGCCCCGGACAGCGCCGCCTGGACGCTGATGGCACAGCGGGTGGAAAGCCATCTGAACAGCCTGTTTGAGCAGGACCAGCGCCAGCCCGAGGCGGTCAGCGCCCTTTGCACCCGTCAGGCGCTGGAGAGCGCCGCCTTTACCCTGAGCGGGTACGAGCTTACCCTGCATTACGAGGCCAGCCAGGTTTATCCCGGCCGCGCGGGGCTGATGCATGTGCGCTTTTTCTACGATGAGCTGCGCCCTCTGATGACGCCGCTGGGCCAGCGCCACACCGACAACAGCCGCTGGAAGATGGTGGCCTTTACCTGCGACGACGGCCCGCGCTACGGTCAAACCCAGAATACGCTTACCAATTTCCGCCATGGCGGTGCCCGGGCCACCTTTTTTACCGTGGGCAAAAACGCGGCCGACAGCCCGGATGTTGTGATGCGCGCCTTTGACCAGAACCACATCATTGCCTCCCACAGCTACAACCACTACAGCGGCTACACCATGAAGCCCGAGACCATGCGTCAGGAAGTGGCCGACCACAACGCGCTTTTGCAGCAGTACACCGGCGAAAACGTAACCCTCTTCCGCGCGCCGGGCGGCACCTATCCGCCGTGGATCGAGGCGGATATCCATCTGCCCATTCTGCAGTGGAGCGTGGATACCTACGATTATACCGGCAAAACGTACAAGAAAATTTTCTACTCCGTGCGCAACAACGTCAAGGACGGCGACCTCATCCTGTGCCACGACAGCGGCGCGGAGCTGTACAAGGCCGTGCCCCTGATGACCGAGTACCTCAAGAAAAACGGCTATCTCATGGTAACCGCCGAGGAGCTTGCCCGCGCCAACGGCGTCATCATGGAGCCAAACGTGGTCTATTACCGCTTTATCGACGGCGATTATTCCAAGCGCACCGACAGCAATTTGCAGGACTGACCGGCAATCCGCGGGTTCATTTGACAAAATTTGCGCATTTGAAAATTTTGTGATATAATTTCCCATTGTGTCTACACTATACAGTATGGAACCACCGCCGCCTTTCCCAAAAGGAAAGCCGGGGCCTGCGGCCAGGGCCGGGGGTCTGATGTTTCATGAAGAAGGAGCTTACATTATGCCCACCACCAATTTCGACGTAGCGTCGATCAAGGAAAGCATCGTTGGCAAGCTGCAGCGCTACTACGGCCTGACGGTTGCCGAAGCCAACTCCCAGCAGATCTACCGTGCCGTAGCCTCCACCGTGCGCGACCAGATCATGAAAAAGTGGATGGACAGCCGCATGCGCAACCGCGAGCTGTCCCGCAAGCAGGTGTACTACCTCAGCGTGGAATATCTGCTGGGCCGCAGCCTGAACACCAACGTGATCAACCTGTGCAACGAGGAGAACTATGCCCAGGCGCTCAAGGAGCTTCATATCGACGTGCAGTCCATCCTGCCCGTGGAGCCCGACCCGGCGCTTGGCAACGGCGGCCTGGGCCGTCTGGCGGCCTGCTTCCTGGACAGCCTTGCCAGCCTAGATATTCCCGCCATGGGCTGCACCATCCGTTACGAATACGGCCTGTTCCGCCAGAAGATTGTGGAGGGCCAGCAGGTGGAGCTGCCCGACAACTGGCTGCAAAACGGCAACGTGTGGGAGGTTGCCCGCACCGAGGATACCGTAACCGTGGAGTTTAACGGCCACATCGAGGAGCGCGTGGACGAGGATGGCCGCCAGATCTACGACCTGGTGGATACCTACAAAATCGACGCCGTGCCCTACGACATGCCCGTGGTAGGCTACGACAACCAGTGCGTCAACACCCTGCGCACCTGGTCCGCCCGCAGCCAGGAAACCATCGACCTGCGCCGCTTCGGCGAGGCCGAATATATGAAGGCCATGGAAGAAAAAATGATGGCCGAGGTCATCAACAAGGTTCTTTATCCCGATGACAAGCACTACGAGGGCAAAATGCTGCGCCTGCGCCAGCAGTACTTCTTTGTAAGCGCCACCATGCAGTACGCCATCAAGCGCTTCAAAAAGCACTACGGCACCAACTGGCAGCTGCTGCCGGAGAAGTGCGTTTTCCACATCAACGATACGCACCCCGCGCTGGCCATTCCCGAGCTCATCCGCCTGCTCATCGACCAGGAGGGCCTCAGCTGGGAGGAGGCGCAGAGCCTGACCTACCGCTGCATGGCCTACACCAACCACACCGTGCTGGCCGAGGCGCTGGAAAAGTGGCCCGTGGACATGATGCGCACCACCCTGCCCCGCATCTACATGATCCTGGAGGAGCTCAACCGCCGCCTGTGCAACAAGCTGTTCAACTTTTATCCCGATCAGTGGGAGCGCATCGGCCACATGGCCATCATCGGCTACGGCCAGGTGCACATGGCCAACCTGTGCGT
>JAEDGL010000101.1 GCA_016297535.1 Clostridia bacterium
TCAAATCCCTGTACGGAAAAAAGATCAAGCGATGCTTCCAGAATGGCCTGCTTTGTGTTTCCCTGATCCATAACAAAATCTCCCTTATTGTAAACGTTATGCCCGTTTCATTATAACTACCTATCGGTCGGTAGTCAATGGTTTTTTTCAGCAACACGATTTGCGCCTGCTTTCGTACATCCGCCCGGCCTGGCTGACGGTTGGGGTATTCTTCAGCAAATCTCCCACCACCGTACCAACCAAATCCAAAGTCCGGGGGTATCCTCAATCCATCCCTTTAAAAAGGGAAAAAAAGGAGGATGCATCATGAAAAAAGTCCTTTGGGTGGCCGTACTTGCTCTGACGCTGGCATACATGCCTTGTGCCCCGGCACTGGCCCAAACAACCGGCATTGCGATGGACGGAAAAGTGTACATGTTCACCGGCGGTGAAGGAACCTATCAGGCCGACGGGAAAACCTTCATCATTGGCGAAAAATCCGTTGTCGTACAGGAGCCGGGCAGGCCGGATCGCGTACTGGATCTTGTCCATACGGATGAGCAAATCATTACCGTACGGCAGTCAATGGAGGATTCCGTGGCGATCTGCGAGGGAACGGCTGCCTTCGAAGTTTCGGAAGCGATTTCCCTGTACGAGCAATATTCCTGCGTATGCGCAGAGAGCAGCGATGTGCGGGCTGAGCGCTTTGAACCGTATGCAAAATACGGCCTGAGCTACAACCCGGAAACAGCAATTCTGATCTATCAGGGGCAGCGGGTGCGCAGGTTCCTGGATATTCGCCAAAGCAATGGCGAGGCGCTGAACACCGGCCGTTTCCATGGCTGCATAACAAGCATTGACTGCAGCGATGACGATCCGGGAGAGGTTGATATTGAAGTCATCCGGGATTATACCCAACCGGATGCAAATGGCGACGGAGCTCTCACCGGCGTTATTGCAGAAAAAGTGCGCTAACGGAAAAACCTGCGAACGGGCACCAGGCTCCTTCGCAGGTTTCTTTTTGCATTTCAGAAAATTCAGCGAAAATCCAAAAAGGTATGCTATACTGTGCAGCATAAGGAGGCGTATGGCATGTACCGTATCCTGATCGTTGAGGATGTTTTGATATATCGGAGCTGCTCCAATCCTGGCTGACCGAAGCCGGGTATCAAACCGCCGTGGCGGAAGACGGGCTGATGGCGCTGGAGGTTTTTGAAAAGGGATTATTTGATCTGGTGCTGCTCGATCTGATGCTGCCCAGGCTGGACGGCTTTGGCGTATGCGAATGGATCCGCAAAAGATCGAGCGTGCCTTTCATCATGCTGACTGCGCTGGATGGAGAAGCCGAGCAGCTTCGCGGCTACGATCTACAGATTGATGATTATGTTACCAAGCCGTTTTCCATGCCTGTGCTGCTGCGCAAAATCGCCGCCATTCTTCGCCGCTGCGGCGGTGAAGCCCGTGAAGGCCAAAACATCCTGCGCTATCGCGATTTAACGCTTGATCTGGATGCCATACCGCCATGCGCGGCGATCAGGCCCTGGAATTAACCAACCGCGAGTTTGAATGCCTGCGGGAGCTGCTGCAAAATCAGGGCCGGGTCATGACCTATCAAATGCTCGTTAACCACATCTGGAATTATGACTATCTGGGCGATGACAGGGTGATTTACAGCCACATCAAAAATCTGCGCCGCAAGCTTGGCGATAACTATATTCAAACGGTCAGAGGGGTGGGCTATCGTGTTAACAAGGATTAAAAGCAGCCTGACCCTGCGCATTTTTTAACCACCTGCGGTTTGCTGATGGCGGTTTGCATGGCTACCTATGGCGCGATTGCCTGCCTTACTCCGCTCACCTATACGAATATTCTGGAAGAGGAGCTGGAGCAAAAAACTGCCCTGCTCCTGAACGCGCTGTCTGAAAGGGATCCGTCCGGGTGTAATGAGCTGCTTTCCGCCTTTTGCAAAGAGACAGGGAACCGGCCTCCGCCTGTCGGACGAATACGGACAAACCCTGTACGACACGCTGCCTTCTGAGGCTGATGCTTTGGAAAACAGCGCCGAAAATGTGACCGTCGTCACGCAAGAGAGCGAAATGCCTGAACCGGGTTGGGCGAAAGCGTACACAGAGGCCGGGGATGTGATTGCGGCAGAAGAGGCTGTCATCCATCAACTTACCGTAACCCAGGCATATCTATCCGCCGGTAAAAAGCAGGCGTTTTTCTTCCGGGATGGAACGATGGGCTGCTAAGGATTGCCGGTGGAAAAAAGGCCGTCAATCAGGCGTCGGAGGCCATGAAAAAAACCCTGCCGTTTCTTGCGCTTCTGATTTTTGGCGTTTCACTATTTGCATCGTTCTTTTACTCCAGATTGATTACCAGACCCATCGTGGACATCAGCCGCATCGCCGCAGGCATTGCCGCGCTGGATTTCAATGTGCGCTGGAAACAGCACCGAACGGATGAAATCGGAGCCCTGGGCGCAGCCTGAATACGCTCTCTGACAACCTTTCCGGCACGCTGGCGGATCTGAAAGCAGCAAACGAGCGCCTGCGGCAGGATATTGACCGGAAACTGGAAATGGAGCAGCAGCGTTCCGCGTTCTTTTCCTCAGCCTCGCATGAGCTGAAAACGCCCGTCACCATCCTCAAGGGGCAGCCGAGCGGCATGCTGGCGCAGATTGGCGTGTACCGCGATCGTGAAAAATATCTATCGCGGGCGCTGGAAGTGACGGGCAGGATGGAAGCTCTCATCAAAGAACTATTAACCATCAGCCGAATCGAGGCCGGCAGCTTTGTTCTCAAGTCCAGCCTGGTTCATCTGAACGAGCTGATTGCGCGGCAGCTGGAGCTGGACGAAGACCTGATCGGGCAAAAGGATTTGCATATTGATGCTCACCTGGTCTCTGATATAGTGCTCCGGGGAAATCAGAATCTTCTGGCCAACGCACTGGACAACGTGCTGATGAACGCCATCCTCTATTCGCCGCCCCATGCCGCCATCCGCATAGCGCTTGAGGCGCAAACGCTGACCATTGAAAACACGGGCGTTTTCCTCCCGGAGGAAGCGCTGCCCCGGCTGTTTACACCCTTTTACCGGGTGGAGCCATCCCGAAGCCGCCAATCCGGCGGAAGCGGGTTGGGACTGTATCTTGTCAAGCTGATATTGGAGCTGCACAGCGCCTCCTGTGAAATGAACAATTCGGAGGGCGGCGTCGTGTTTACGACAAGATTTACGTGATGATCGTCAATCGCTTTGCCGCTTCCAATGGCGCACGAAAAGAGCCGTCTTCCCTGTGGAAGGCGGCCCAGACACCGGCAGTGACTGGCCGTTTGCATTGCAGCGGAGGATTACCGTATCGGCGTACCGATATGCTTATCCAGTCTCCATTGCGGAGCGGCTCCGTCGTCTCCCCAATACTCATCAATCGAAGCGATTTTGCCGTCCTTAACTTTGATAAAGGACGTCGCGTGGAACGAAGTCCCCTGATCGACCGGCCAGATATGAACCACCGTAATGATGATATCATCCAGCTTTTCAATTCGCTCGATTGTTCCTTCCCAGCTGCCCGGGTATTCACAATTGGCCCTGATAAATTCATTCGCAGTAAAGTGTTCATTGGTATTATGCCAGTTGACAAAAGCATCCTCGTGAAAAAACGCCTTCATTTTGTCCGGCTGCTGAGCCAGCGTTGCTTTCCAGTATTCGTTGATATCAATCAAATGGACGCCCTCCTCGCCTTAGCGTTTTTCGTAAACGGCGCACAGGGTGTTGCCGTAGCTTTCAATGGTCAACAGCTTTCGGTAGCCTTCCGGCTGGGGGATCCCGTAAATGAGGGCATAGGTGGTGTTTACAAACAGATAGGGCGGATCCTCCTCCGGGGTGATGGTCAGAAGCGCTTTCTGGTCAGGCGTCATCACCTCGTAGGCATGGTATACACCAAACCAGCTCATGGGATCGCTGCCTCCCAGAACCAGAGGCAGCTTTTCGTTGCGCTTAACCGTCAAAAGCGCTTCCATGGCGTTTTTCGTGCTTACGTCCCAGTAATCCAGCTCCATCTCCGTTTCGGCGTTGCGGTTGGCCAGCAGATTGTAATAGCCGTACTGATAGGGATGATTAGCCGCCATGTCCTTGGCCGTCCAGCCAAAAAACAGCAACAATCCTGCCAGAAACACCACCGGCATGCCGCAGTCGCCGCCGTGCCTTTTGAGAAAATCCAGACAGCTTTGCACACCGCGCGCCGCCAGCAGCACAATGCCGGCATATACAAAGTAAAAATGCCTCCAGCCGTTGTATACCAGGGGTCGCATTACCACCGCCGCCGCCAGCGGCACCAGCCAGCACAGGGTGGCCGCGGCATAGCTCAGGCTGACGGGGTCGCGCAGCGCCTGCACACGCTGCCTGCAAACCTGGCGGATCACGTTCAGCTGCCCCATCGCGGCCAGCGGCGCCACATACAACGGCAGCGTGGCCAGCATCATCCAGATCAGGTAATAGCGCGGCAGCGGATTGACGGCGTGGTCAAACACCATACCGCGAAACACCACCACGCCCGTCCAGCGCGTAAAGCCGGATGCATTGGCCAGCAGGTAGCCCAGATACCCGGCGGGATCCGTCCATGAGGCCGGAGTAAGCAGCGCGTAAAAGGCAACAAACAGCGCAATCGTGGCCGCCGCCACGCCCGCCATGCGGCGGCTCCACCGGCGGCTGGCCGTTACCAGCACAATAGCCGCAAGGCCCATCAGCCCCCATCCCAGCACGCCCGCGATTTTGGTGTTGGCCGCCAGCGCGCCCGCCAGCGAGAACAGCGCTCCCCGCCCAAAGCCGGGCTCCTTTACAAACCTGATTCCCAGATACAGCGTGCAAAGTACCAGACTCAGCAGCACCATATCCTTGTTGTTGTAGTGCCCCTCGGCAAAAAAGCGGGGGCAAAGGTACAAAAGCAGCGTGCCGATGCAGCTGACAAAGCGGCCAAGCCCTGTCTGGCGGCAAAAGCCGTAAATCGCCCCGCAGCCAAGCATGAAAAGCAGCCAGGTGTACGCCTTCCAGAGCACGGTAAGCATGTGCGGCCGGTTCGCAAACCGCGCCAGAAGCGGCACAAACGCGTAGTACGCGCTCTGCCCGTGATCCTTTTCCACGCTGTTGGAAATACGGTCAATGCCCCGGCTCTGATACCATTGCGCAGCCCGGCTGTCCGCCCCCAGCAGGCGGCAGGCGTATTCATGCATGTTTTCCTGCAAAATGACCTGTTCCGCGGGTTCATCGCAGGGCAGGCCATAATCCGCGCAGGTGGCAAGACCGATCGCCAGCAGCACCGCAAAGAACAGCGCCACAGCCACACGGGCGGTTTTCTGTTTCCAAGCCATTTGCTATTCTCCCATCCGTTCGTAAATCTGCATGATGGATTGGCCGTATGCCCGAAGATCCACCACCGGCTCGCCCGCAGGCTCGTACCCACTGAAGCGCTGGTAGGTGGGATTGAGCAGCACGTACCGCCCATCCGGGGTGATGCTGATGCGCGAGGCGTTTTTTTCATCCAAAAGCAGTATTGCCTTTTCCAGCGCATCCTCCGCCCACAGATCGGCCGGGGCAATGCTCAGCCCGCCTTCGTCTACGGAGGCCAGTTCCCGGAGCGCATCTCTGGTGCTTACGTTCCAATAGTCCAATTCACAAAAGCCCTCGCCGCGCAGCCGCACCAGTGGTTGATAATACACCTGCTGATAGGGATGCTGCCACGCAAGCTCTGCCGCGCTGCCCAGCATGCACGCCGCCAGCACCAGAGCAATTGCCTTTTGATGCCGGATGCGGCTGATCCCCCATGCCGCCAGCGCCAGCATCGGCCCGTAGATAAAGTAAAAATGCCTCCAGCCGTTATACACCGTGGTGCCGCTGGCAACGGCAAAGCCCAGCGGCAACGCCCACATCAGCGTTACCAGCCACAGATCCAGCCGTGGCCTGCGCGCAACGGCCGCAACCGTTCCAACGGCGATCAAGATCATCATCCACAGCGGCGTAGTGGCCAGCACCATATAGGGCAGATAATACCGGGGCAGGCTGTCGCGGGAAAGATCGAACACCGCCCCCCGGAACAGAATCAGGTTCTGCCAGCGCTGAAACTCCAGCGCGTTGACGATGAGATAGCGCAAAAACCCCGCCGGATCCGCCCACAGCGCAGGGGTGAGCAGCGCGTAGCAGCCAACAAAGGACAGCAGCGTAACGCCTGCAATGGCCCAAACCCGACCTGAGAGGCGGCGGTTGAATACCTGCGCCGCCAGCACAAACAGCGCGCACAGGGCCCACAGCGCCGCCCCCGCCACCTTGGTATTGGCCGCCAGCGCGCCAAACAGCGCAAACAGCAGCCCCGCGCCAAAGGTTGGCCGTTTCATCAGCCGAAGCGCCTGCCACAGCACGCACAGCGCCAGCGACATCAGCGCAATATCCTTGTTGTTGAAATGCCCGTGCGCAAAAAAGAGCGGAGAGAGCAGCAGCAGGGCAGGTGCAATCAGCGCCGTGGCGCGTCCAAGCCCCAGTTGGCGGCACACGGCGTACAGTGCAAACGCCCCCAGCGTAAACACAACCCAGCACCAGCCGTGCCAGAGGACGGAACGCCGGGCCTCGGTCAGGTTTTTGCTCATCACCACGCCCGCCATGGGGTAAAATGCCGCAATGCCGTGATCCTGCTCGATGCTTTCGGAGATGGGTACCAGCGCGGAAATCGTAACCCGATCCTCCTGCGCGGCACGTTCCTCAAAGGCGGAGGTGTCCAGCCCGATGGTACGCGCGTACTCCCACAGATTCATGCGCAGAATGTCCATCTCGTCCTGCTCATCCCACGGCGCGCCATAATCCGCCGCCGTCAGCAGCCCCAGCAGCAAAAACGCGGCAAAAAACACCGCCACCGCCCAGCGGGGAAATGTCCTTTTCAGCACAAAAACACCTCTTTCGCTCCTATTATACTCCACAATGCCCTTTTTGGAAAGACAAGGGAGCCCTCATTTCTTTTCCAGAAAACGCCACAAAAGGGTATTTGGATCCGTCTTATGGAGGAAAGGAGGTGATGAGCATTGGGCAAAGTTCCGGTACCCGACAACGCCCGCGAACAGGCGCTTGCCCGTATGATGCAGCTTTACAGCGGTTTGCTTGTAAAGCTGTGCTCGGCGCTGCTCAAGGATGCTCATCAGGCGCAGGATATCGTGCAGGAAACCTTCGTCAAAGCCTGGCAGAAAATGGACGATCTGCGCGGCGGCGAAAAAAGCGAAAAGGCGTGGCTGTGCCGCATTGCCGTCAATCTGTGCCGCGATTATCAGCGCACCCGCTGGATGCGGCTGGTTCATCCCACGGCGGAGCCGGATCAACCGCCGCTGTGGTATGTCCCGAGGGATGAAGCCGCCGCCGATGTGATGGAAGCGCTGGGGCAGCTAAAACCCCGCTACCGCGAGGCGCTCATGCTGCACTATCTGGAAAACCTTCCGGCGGAGGAGATGGGCCAGATTCTTGGATTATCCGCCTCGGCAGTCTACCGGCGGCTGAACAAGGCCAGAACACAGCTCAGACAGCTGCTGAAAGGAGAGGAAAACGATGGATGAAAAGCAGATCCAAAAAGCAATCAGCGAAAGTCTCTCCCACGCCGGCTTTTACGACGCGAAGCGGCAGGCCGTATGGGAACGGGTGAAAGGAGAAAAACCCATGAAAAAAAGAAACCTTGTAGCGCTGGTGTGCGTGGTTGTGCTCACGCTTGCCCTGGCAGGCATGGCGCTGGCGTCAGCGCTGGGCGTATTCGGGCAGCTGGCTGCCATCCAGGAGGAAGCACAAACCGCCCAGCGAATGCAAAAGCTGGATGAAAACGCGGACATGCTAAACCAGCAGGTGTCGCTGGAAGCGCCGGCTTCGGCCGCACCCGCTACAGAGGCGGACACCACCGGCCAGATGATTCTGAATCATCTGCAGGAGCGCCGCTTCGAGCTTACCCTCAGCCAGACCTATTACGACGGCACCCGGCTTTATTTTGCCTATACGCTTAAAACCGGCGCTCCCTCGCAATTCTGGCAGGGCGAAGGCCAGCCCACCGGCGTTTCCGAATGGCTGATGGAGGAAACGGGCAAGCGATATGAGCAGGTCTGGTCGCACGAGGATGCAGCGCTGGATCAAACCATTCAAAGCTGGCTGAACCATCACAGCAGCAGCTGGATCGCCTTTGAAAGCTGGTCTCTGGGCGATGGCGCCGCCACAACGGACGGAACCGACCTGGCGGTTGTCAACGCTCAAAGCTGGATGGTGGACAGCTGTACGTTGCAGGGATATCAGGAGGTTGAGCTGCCTGAGGAGCTGGTTGGCAGCGATTGGCTGGAAATGGAGCTATGCGTTCTTTACGGTGCGTCGCTTTACCATCAGGATGAAACGGGCGTGCGATGGGCTCATTTCGCTCAGCCGGAAAACCGTGGCATCCTGCGAATCCCCTTTACGGTGCGCAGAAACGGTCAGCTCACCGAGCTCGCCGGTAGCGCCCGGTTTGAAAGCTATCAAGCCCGGGCATCGCTGCAGGCATCTGATGTGGATATCCACGGCAAGGTTGTGCTTTCCTGCCCCGGTGCCTGGACGGATACAGTAGTCCAAAGCGCGGAGGGTGCGGGCGATGAAGACGTCATCATCAGCTACCATCTGATGGCGGATGATTCCCTAGCCCGCAATCTGGAAGGGAGTTTCTCAGCGCCGGAAAGCGGTGTTCTGGAAATCACTGTCCGGTTTGATCTGCCAAAGGAGCTGGATGGGTTGACGCTGGTTCCCGAGTATGCCATGGCAGGGCTCAAACCCGAGGAAGCCATTTGGCTGCAGCCCCAATGGTAGCTTTTGATTGGGTTTTGAAAACAGCAGAAGGCCGCAGCGCTTGTACGCTGCGGCCTCAAAGCGTCGAAAAAGCTCGCCTACGGCGATCTTTTCCGCCGGGAATGCACCATTTGCCT
>JAEDGL010000102.1 GCA_016297535.1 Clostridia bacterium
TACTGGTTCCATGTGCATCACCTGAACACGGACACGGGCAAGATGAGCAAATCCAAGGGTGAGTTTCTCACCGTAAGCCTGCTGCAGGAAAAGGGCTACGATCCGCTGGTTTACCGCCTGTTCTGCCTGCAGAGCCACTACCGCCGCAACCTGGTCTTCAGCTGGGAAAACCTGGACAACGCAGCCGTCGCCTACGAAAAGCTGATTTCCCGCATCGCCGCGCTCAAGGAGGAGGGCGAGGTGGACGAAGCGGTGCTGCACGAATTGCAGGACAAATTCCGCGCCGCGCTGGATAACGATCTGAACACCTCGCTGGCCATCACCGCGCTGTACGACGCGCTCAAGGCCAAAACCAGCGACGCTACCAAGCTGGCTGCCGTGGCGGATTTTGACCGCGTGCTCTCCCTCAACCTGATGGAGGCCGCTCAAAAGCTGCGCCGGAAGCAGGCCGAGGAAGCCGCCGCCAGCGCCGATCCCGAGGTGGATGCGCTGATTGAGGCGCGTACCGCGGCCAAGAAGGCCAAAAACTTTGCCGAGGCGGATCGCATCCGCGATCAGCTCAAGGCCATGGGCGTGGAGATTATTGACACGCCGCAGGGAACGAAGTGGAAGCGGGTGTGATGGGGGAGAGAGAACGCAGGGCGCTGCCCTGCATCCGGGAGGGGCTCCGCCCCTCCACCCCGCAAGGGTTTCACCCTTGACCCGTTACCCGCCGCCCGTGCCGGGCGGCGGGAGTTTTTTTATGGATAAGAAATGCCCGCCATGCTTTTTGAGGGGGCATGACGGGCGTTGGAAAGGTTGTTTGGGTTATTCGAGGCTTTTCAGGTAGTCAAAGCAGATCTGGGCTTCGGTCAGGCCGTCGGGGGTGAGGGTTTCGCTTTCCACAATCATGGGAATGCCCAGCTCCAGCGCTTTGGCGTACACCTTGGCCACGGGCGCGGTGCCCTGGCCGAGGGGCTTGCCCTCACCATTGGCCAGGCCGTCCTTGATGTGGATCAGGCGCAGGCGGTCCTTCAGCTGCTCCATCAGGGCGATGGGATCCCTGCCTGCGGCGTAGGCCCAGTAGGTATCGATTTCCAGAAGCAGGTTGGTGCGGGCTACCAGCTCATCATACACGACAATGCCGTCCTGATTGGGGCGGAACTCGCCGGAATGGTTGTGGAAGCCCATTTCAATGCCCTCGGCCTTCAGCAGGGGCTGCAGGCGGTTGACCTGGGCGATGAACTGTTCCAGCTTTTCACGGGTGGACAGGTCGTGCCCGGGAATGATATAGATGGGATTGTGAATGGCCTTGTGGAAGGCGATGGTTTCCTCGTAGTGGTCGGTCAGCTCGCCCAGACCGGTATGGGTGCCGGAGAGAATAACGTTGTTCCGGGCAAGCATGTCGTTTACCTCCCCGGCGCTGTGGCCGAAGAAGCCGGCAAACTCGATCAGCTTGTAGCCGATCTGCGCCACCTTTGCAATGGCACCGGGCAGGTCGTTGGCGGTGATATCGCGCACAGAATACATTTGCAGGCCGTAATCCATCAGTCGTTCCTCTTTTCTGCGCCAGTGGAGGCGCTTGTTCTGATAACAGTATAGCACAGTCAGTCGTGTTCTTCCAGCATCGTTTTATAGGCGTCGGGGGTAACCACCAGCTGCTCGCGCAGCACTTCGTGCAGGTTGAACATGGTGGTGCGCGTGGGGTTGCGGTCCTGGCTGGGGGCATGGCCAAAGCGCTTGACATAAGCGCGGTAGAAGGCAGTGTAATCGCCAAAGCCGGCCAGCGTGGCGGCCTGTGTGGCAGGCACGCCGTTAATGAGCAGCTGCTGCACGTAGGTAACACGCTTGTGAATCAGGTAATCGCGTACGGTGGTGCCGGTGGCCTTGCGGAAGGATCGGTTGAGATGATGCTTGGAAATGAAAAACTGCTCCGCCAGCCCATCCAGCGTAATGGATTCGGTAAAATGTGTGTTGAGGTAGGTAATGATGGTTTCCTGGGCGGAGGTGACCGGCTCGGGCTCAAGGGACTCCTGCGTTTCGAAGGGCGCGCTGCTTAGCGCAATGGTGCTGATGAGCGCCTCCAGCAGAATGGGCGCAAGCCTTTCCTGGGTTTGCGCATCCTGCGCGGCGCATACGTCCATTTCCTGGAGCAGGGCATGCATGGCGGTGGATTCCATATTTTTCCGAAGACAGGGGATTCCCCCTGTCTTTTCTGCCCTGGGCAGCAAACGCGTCAGCGCGGGGCGCCGCTCCAGACTGATGCAGTCCGCTGTAAAGTGCAGCGTGTGCCGGTCGTAGGGCTGGTCATCCTGCACGCGGATGCCATGAAACACATTGGGCGCAAACACCATCATGGTATGCGGCTCCAAAGGGTATTCCACGCCGTTGATCAAAAACGAGGCCGAGCCGCTCAGGTAATAATAAAGCTCGTAGCTGGGGTGGTTGTGGATGAGAAAGCTTTCCGTCTGGCGGTGGCTGATGTTGTGCGCATAGGAGGCGCCGCCTGCCTCCATGCTGATATGCATAATCCTTCCTCCTGCTTTATCCAAAATGGGAATGAATCTATCATATCGCACCAGAGCGATTTTTGCAATACTTAGGTGCATTTTTGCAATGGCCTTTTGGGCTCACAGGCGGTAAGATAACGGTAACGAGAACGAAAAATGATTGCTGGACTGTACGGAGGAAGGAAAAGTTTTTTGCGAAAGAAAGGCTGCTTTCTTTGCCTGCGGTACAGACGCGTTTTCGGGCTATGTTGGCAACAGCTTTGGCAAAAGGCTGTTCAAAAATAAGGAGGTTACACCATGAAGAAAATCGTTGCTCTGGCTTTGGCCCTGTGCCTGGTGCTGGCGGCGGTTCCCGGCTTTGCCGTAGAGCTGCTGTCCGGTGCGGACACCTATCCCATGGATGCAGCGGACAAGACCATCACCTGGTATGCTGCGGATGGTCTGAATCCCCACGAAAAGTACGCTGACTGGACGGAGTCTCCCTTCCACACCAACATGTCCAAGCAGATTGGCGTGAACATCGAGTGGGTTATCCCCACCACCGGTTCTGATTCCAACACCTTTACCAACACCCTGCTGGCTGATCCCGATCACCTGCCCAACATCATGAAGGGCGGCAGCGGCTTCTTCAACAACGCCAACCTGTATCTGGAAGACGGCCTGATCTGGGACCTCACTCCCTACATTCAGGAGTATGCTCCCGCCTACTACGCCTTCCTGCAGACCAACCCCGCCTATGACAAGGCCATGAAGACCGACGATGGCAAGTACTGGTGCTTCGGCTTCTTCCGCGAGGGCGGCGGCTGGAACGACACCTACCAGGGCCCCGTGATTCGCACCGACTGGCTGCAGGAGTGCGGTCTGGAAATGCCCACCACCACCAGCGAGTTTGAAAACGTGATTCGTGTGTTCAACGAAAAGTACGGCGCCAAGTTTGCCGCTCCGTGGAGCCGCTTCAAGCAGAGCCCCGCTCTGGCCGGCCAGTTCGGCGGCTATGCCGCTTCCGACGAGCAGTGGGCCGTGGTTGACGGCAAGGTATTCCTGGGCCAGACCGGCGACGGATACCGCGCTTACCTCAGCTGGCTGAACAAGCTGTGGGAGGAAGGCCTGCTGGATCAGGACATCTTCTCTCTGGATGACACCTCCATCAAGGCCAAGGTGCAGAACGGCCAGATTGGCATCGGCTACACCTCCATGGGCCAGATGAACAACTGGAACAAGGAATGCACCGCTGCCGGCATCGGCGCCGTGTGGGCTGGCTGCCCCATCCCCAAGGCTGACGACGGCTCCATCTCCTGCGTGTTTGGCGGCTTCGGCATTGGCACCGGCCATGCGGCTGTTGTAACCAAGACCGCTGACGAAGAAACCCTCAAGCTGTGCCTGCGCGCTCTGGACTATGCCTACACGCAGGAAGGCTTCCTGTTCTGGAACTACGGCATCGAAGGCGATACCTGGGTATGGGGCGATGACGGCGTGCCCGTATGGACCGAGAAGATGGCCAACGACACCGATGTTGACCCCATGACCAAGTACAACGGCGCTACCTGGGGCAGCAGCTGCATCCAGGCCGACAACCTGCTCTACCTCAAGAACAGCAAGGCTGCCATCGACGCCAACTACACCTGGTTCGAAGTGTTCCCCGATGACAACGAGAAGAACCTGGCTGTAACCGGCGGCTGGAAGTGGCCGGTTGGCACCACCTTCACGCTGGATGAGTCCGACGAGCTGGATCTGATCGCCGGTTCCATCGGCACCTATTGCACCGAGAACTTTGCTTCCTTCGTAACCGGCACGCTGGATGTGGATGACGACGCTGTCTGGGCCAAGTACCTGGCTGACTTCGAAACCTACAACCTCAGCCGTATCACCGAGATCCGTCAGGCCTGCTACGATCGCTACGCTGCCCGTTAAGCCTGTGCTCGGCTGAACCGGATATCCGCTCCGCCGGATGAAGGTTAGCTCTATCCAGCGGAGGACGCACCTGTGTGTGCTTCCTCCGCTTTTCTTTTCAATAGCAATATTCTGATGCAAGGAGGCTGTCTTCTGTGAGTCAAAACGTGGTTACCTACAAGAAGCCGCCGCTTGGTAAAGCGCTGAAGCGCGATATCCAGATGCATTTCTGGAAGTATGTGCTGATTATTCCCATTCTGGTATATCTGGCGCTGTTCTGCTACAAGCCCATGTACGGCCTGATCATCGCCTTCAAAAACTATCGTCCCTCCCGCGGTATCTGGGGTAGCCCTTGGGTTGGCTTTACCTGGTTTGAAACCTTCTTCAAGGATCCTTACTTCTTCCGCCTGCTGCGCAATACCTTCCGTTTGAGCTTCTATTCCATCCTGTTCGGCTTCCCGGCGCCCATTATTCTGGCACTGCTGCTCAACGAGGTAACCAATACCAAGTTCAAGCGTACCGTGCAGACTATCACCTACATGCCCTACTTCATTTCTTTGGTGGTTGCCTGCTCGCTGGTTAAGATCTACTGCCAGGCGGACGGCCTGTTCTCCCAGATCGGCCAGCTCTTTGGCGCCGCCCCCCAGAACCTGCTGATTGACCCGGCCAAGTTTACGCCCATCTACGTGCTTTCCGGTATCTGGCAGAATATTGGCTGGAACTCCATCATCTACTTGGCCGCGCTTTCCGGCATTGATCAGGAGCAGTACGAGGCTGCCCGTATCGATGGCGCCAACCGCTTCCAGCAGGTGTTGCACATTACCATTCCCGGCATTCTGCCCACTATCATGATCCTGTTCATCATGCGCATGGGCTCCATTTTGAACGTAGGCTACGAGAAAGTGCTGCTTCTGTATACCGACGCCACCTATGAAACGGCCGACGTATTCTCCACCTATACTTACCGTATGGGCCTTCAGAACCAGAAATACTCGCTTTCCACCGCTGTTGGTCTGTTTAACACGATGGTCAATATCGTGTTCCTGCTGTTTACCAACTGGATCAGCACCAAGACCACCGAATCCGGCCTGTTCTGATTTGGGAGGTGTAGAGAATGGCTAAGAAAGAAACCGTCACCATGCACGGCATGGCAATCAGAAAATCCACGGGCGACAAGATTTTTGATGTATTCAATACGCTCATTTTGCTGGCGCTGTGCTTTGTTACGCTGTATCCCATGTGGTACGTGGTTTGCGCCTCCTTTACCAACAACACCTATCTGGTTGCCCATCCCGGCGCCATCTGGTGGCCCCACGGCTTTACCACCGGCTCCTACAAAATGGCGTTTGAACATCCGCTGATTCTGAGCGGCTACAAGAACATCCTTATGATTCTGGCGATCTCGCTGCCCATCAATATCATTATGACCCTGTTCTGCGGCTACTTCCTGGCCAGCAAGGGCATGATGTTCAAGGGCCCCATCCAGTTCCTCATCATGTTTACCATGTTCTTTAGCGGCGGCATGATCCCCACCTACCTGAACATTCGCTCCCTTGGCCTGTTCAACAGCATGTGGTCGCTCATTCTGCCGGGCGCAATCAGCGTGTACAACTGTATCATCTGCCGCACAGCCATACAGGCTGTGCCCGAAAGCCTGACCGAATCAGCCTATCTGGATGGCGCGAACGACCTGATCATCGTCTTCCGCATCATCCTGCCGCTGATTATGCCCACCATCGCCGTGCTGCTTTTGTACTACGGCGTGGGTCACTGGAACAGCTGGTTCCCGGCCTCCATCTACCTGACCGATAACTACAAGCTGCCCATTCAGAACGTGCTGCGCTCCATCCTGATCGCCAACTCCAACATTCTGAACGCGGCCGCCAGCGAGAGCGACAAGGTGGATGAGTTTGCCGAGGCCATCAAGTATTCCACCATCGTGCTCACCACCGTGCCCGTGCTGTGCATCTACCCCTTCCTGCAGAAGTACTTTGTGAAGGGCGTTATGGTTGGCGCTGTCAAGGGCTGATCTGCTTCATATTCCCGAGCATTGCCAGGCGGGGCCGTTCCGCGCACCCGCCTGGCATTCCTATGATAATTGGAGGTAACTGCTATGCCTGCTGAAATGTTCAAGTATGACATTGTCGAGCACTTCCCGGATAAGGCCTGGCTGGAGGAAATGCTGCAGAAGATGGACAAGAAGCTGCACTTTTCCATCCGCAAGGCGCGCGAGGTGGATTACATTCCCTATACCACCGAAAACGGACAATGGAAGCCCAACCACATCGGCTGGTGGACCAACGGCTTCTGGCCGGCCATGATGTGGCAGATGTATCTGGCCACGAAGGATGAAATCTACCGCGAGGAAGCCATCCGCACCGAAAAGATGCTGGACGAGGCGCTGCGCGATTTTAAGAGCACCAGCCATGACGTGGGCTTTATGTGGCTGATCCAGTCCGGCGTGCACTATGCGCTGGAGCACAATCAGGACAGCTACGACCGTACCCTGCTGGCGGCCACCCTGCTGGCCAGCCGCTTTAACCCCAACGGCTTCATCCGCGCCTGGAACAACAAGGACCGCCAGGGCTGGGCCATTGTGGACTGCATGATGAACTTGCCGCTGCTGTACTGGGCCAGCGATATGACCGATGATCCCCGTTACCGTCACATGGCCATGGCGCATGCCGACAGCACCATGAAGAACTTTGTGCGCGAGGACGGAAGCTGCAATCATATCATCATTTATGATCCCATGACCGGCGAGGTGCTGGACAACCCCGGCGGACAGGGCAGCCACAGCGGCTCCAGCTGGAGCCGTGGACAGGCCTGGGCGCTGTATGGCTTTACGCTGAGCTACCTGGCTACCGGCAAGCAGGAGTATCTGGATACCGCCAAACGCGTGGCTCATTACTTCATCAGCAACGTGATGGATGATTACATTCCGCGCTGTGATTTCCGCCAGCCCGAGGAGCCGGAAATCAAGGACAATGCCGCCGGCGGCGTTGCCATCTGCGGCCTGCTGGAGCTGTGCAAGCTGCTGCCCCAGAAGGAGGGCGCCATTTACTATGACGCTGCGGTAAAAATGCTCAGGGCCATGGCCGAGCATTGCATCAACTGGGAAGAGGATGACCCCGGCATGTGCACCATGTGCACCACCGCCTATCACGATGCAAAAGGCCATCACATTACCATGAACTATGCGGACTATTACTTTGTGGAGGCCATTACCAAGCTGCGCGGCCAGCGCATGCTGTTCTGGCAGCCCCACAAGTAACCCGAGCCGAAAGGAGAATCGCTTGATGTTTGACATTGTAGCAAGGTTCCCGGACAAGGCCTGGCTGGAAGCAACGGCGGAAAAGCTGAACCAGAAAATGCTTTATGCCGTGGAAAAGGCAAAAAAGAACGATTTTATCCCCTATGACACCACCAGCGACGGCGAGTTCAAGCGCACCGATATCCGCATGTGGACCAACGGCTTCTGGCCGGCCATGATGTGGCAGATGTATCTGGCCACGAAGGATGAAACCTACCGCGCCGAAGCCATCCGCACCGAGGAAATGATGGACGAAGCGCTGGCCGATTTCAAAACCCTGCATCACGACGTGGGCTTTATGTGGCTCATCCATTGCGCTGTGCGCTACAAGCTGGAGGGCAATCAGGAAAGCTACGACCGCACGCTTTTCGCCGCGCAAACGCTGGCTGCCCGGTTTAATCCCAAGGGCTTCATCCGCGCCTGGAACGGCAGGGATCAGCAGGGTTGGGCCATCATCGACTGCATGATGAACCTGCCGCTGCTGTACTGGGCCAGCGATATGACCAACGATCCCCGCTTCCGCCTGATCGCCATGAAGCACGCCGATACCGCCATGAACCACTTTGTTCGTGCGGATGGCTCCGTCAACCACATTGTGGTGTTTGATCCCGAAACCGGCGATGTGGTGGATACGCTGGGCGGGCAGGGCTACGAAAAGGGCTCCAGCTGGAGCCGCGGCCAGAGCTGGGCGCTGTACGGCTTTACGCTGAGCTACCTGTGCACCGGCAAGCAGGAGTATCTGGATACCGCTAAGCGTGTGGCCAACTACTTTATTGCCAACGTGGGCAGCGATTACATCCCGCGCTGCGATTTCCGTCAGCCCGAACAGCCCGATCTGAAGGATAATGCCGCCGGCGCCGTAGCTTCCTGCGGCCTGCTGGAGCTGGCCAAAGTTGTGCCCGAGTGCGAGGCCCGCCCCTATTACAACGCCGCCGTCAAGATGCTGATGGCCATGGAACAGCACTGCTCCAACTGGGATAACGATATCCCCGCAGTGTTTAACAAGTGCACCGTGGCCTATCACCAGTATCCCGGCCGTCACTCCACCATGAACTATGCCGACTACTACTTTGTAGAGGCCATCAACAAGCTTCGCGGGCAGGAGTACAACTTCTGGATGCCAAACAAGTAAATCCCCAAGCGCTCCGGCTATGGAGCGCTTTTTGATGGCATTGCAGGATGCCTTCTTGTGGTTTGCGCGCAGATAT
>JAEDGL010000103.1 GCA_016297535.1 Clostridia bacterium
GGGCTGCTCTTTTTTCGGTTTTTTGCTTCTTTTTTGTACTTTGATGGACTTTTGAAGGAATGAATGGTATAATATTTTATCATTGAAATGAGATCACATAGGCAAGGGGTCTGTTACCCCGAGTTTCGTCTGGAGAAAGTGGGCAGGTAAAAATGGATCAGGCCAAAAAGCGCTCTCAGAATAGACGGCGTCAACGGGCGAGCGGCAAACTGGCCGATGCTTTGCTGGACGCTTTTGACGATGCGCTGTGCGCCGCACCCTCGGAAAAGCCCTTTGATCCGCTGGCGTGCGCGCGTTTTGTGCTGTCCAGGGCGGGGGCGATGATTCTTTGCGGCCTGATTTGCGTTTTGCTTACGCTGGTGTTTTATCAGATTTTTCCACCCAAGTACGAGGCCACGGCCAAATTGTATGTGCTTGAAAACAAGGATGCAAACGTTCAGCTGGCCGCCCTGCAGACCGGCGCGCTTCTGTTGCCGGACTATCGGGAGGTGTTCCAGACCTGGGAGGTGCACGAGGCGGTTCGCTCACGTCTGGACCTGGACATGACCTACGGCGAAATGCAGAGAATGCTCACGGTGCAGAGCCCGTCCGGCTCGCGGCTGATGTATATCACCGTGCGGCACGAGGACCCCGTTTTTGCCGCAGAGCTTGCTAACGCCTATGCGCAGGCCGCCCATACCTTTATTGCCGAATCGCTGCACGGGCTTGAGCCTGATTTGTTTTCCAGCGCCATCATCCCGGGCCATGTTTCGGGGCTGGTGCTTGCAAAGCGGATTGTGATCGCCTTCGCTGCCGGGATGGTGCTGGCAGCATGCGGATTTGTGCTTTTTTTCTGTCTGGACAGCCGGATTCGCACGGAGGAGGATCTGGCCCGGGCGGTGGATGCGCCGGCGGTGATTTCCCTTCCGCTGCGAAAGGACAGGGCAATCGGCGCTCAGGAAAAGGAGAAAGCCTGCCTTCTGGCGGCTGATCTGCTTGTGCGCAGGGCCGGGTGCGTGCTGGTCAACGCGCCGCACAGGGGAGCAGGCGTTTCCCATGTGTGTGAAATGCTGCTGCGGTCTCTGACCGCGCTGCATCGCCGGGCGCTGTGGATTCAGGTGGAGCACAGGCCCTTTGGGGATTGTTCCTCCGGCAAAACGCTGAGCGATTATCTGGAGGAACGCTGCGGCTGGGAGGATCTTGTCCAGCCCTGTGAAGGCGGATGGCGGCTGCCCATACGCGGCACGGAGGATGACCTGCCCTCCCAGTTGTTTCATCCCCGCATGGAAAAACTGATGGAAGAGCTGCGCAATGTGTATGACGTTATTCTGGTGGATGCGCCGCCGGTGACCGGGCACGCCGACGCCTGCGCCTTTTTTGCCTGCTGCGACGGCGCTGTTCTGACTGTTGCCTGCGGCCAGACCCGCTTGAAGGACGCGGCGGCCTGCGCCGGACGGCTGTCCGCGGGCGTGCCGCTGCTTGGCGCGGTTTTAAACGATGCTGCCGCCCGGGAAACCAATGCTTTCCGCCTGCTTTTCAGCCCTAAAGCAGGCGCAACCCTATGAACCTGCTGCTGCTCTGCGGCTGCGTTGAAGCGCAGCACGAAGCAGAGGCGCTCGGCACCGGGGGACGGATGGAGCAGGCCTCCAACCTGTATCAGCGCCGCCTGATCGAGGGGCTGCGAGGCCAGAATTGCAACCTGCGCGTTGTATCCGCGCCCTTTATTGCCGCGTGGCCCATGCAATCCGCGCGGCGGGTTTTTCACGGCTTCAGCAGCCCGTCGCAGCAGGAGATCACGTATGTGCCGTTTCACAATCTGTGGGGGTACCGCTCCATCAGCCGCGCAAGGGCGCTGCGAAGGCCCGTTGACGATTTTTTGAAGGATACGCGGGGAACGCGGCGCGCAATCGTCGTGTATGCGCCGCACACGCCGTTTTTGTACGCGGCCGTGCAGGCCAAGCGGCAGGCGCCGGATTTGCACCTGTGCCTGATTGTGCCCGATCTGCCCCGGTATATGAATTTGAACGAAAACCACCGGGGCTTTTATGACCTGTGCAAATTTTTTGATATCCGTCTGTTTGAAAGGCTGAACCGTGAGACGGATTCTTTTTTGCTTTTCACCCGGCCAATGGCCGGTGCGCTGCAAGTGGGAAACCGTCCCTTTCTGGTGGCGGAGGGGCTGGCGGAGAACAGGGTGATCCAAACGCCCCGCGAGCGTGGAAAAACCTTTGTGTATGCAGGCAGGCTTGTTCGCCGCTTCGGGGTGGAACGGCTGCTGAAGGCGTTTGAACAGCTGGGGAGCGAGGAGTACCGGCTGGTCATCTGTGGCGACGGCGAAATGCGGCCGGTTGTCGAGGCGGCCGCCCGGGCCAATCCGCGCATCTGCTACCCTGGCGTTTTGTCGCGCGACGCGTTGGCGGAGGTAATGCACCGCGCGGGGGCGCTGGTCAATCCACGCACCGGCGAGGAGGAGTTTACGCGGTACTCCTTTCCCTCCAAAATCATCGAGTATCTGCAAACGGGTCTGCCTGTGGTGAGCGATTATCTGGAGGGGATGCCGCCCGTTTACAGGCAGTTGATGTATTGTCCGTGCGATGCGTCCAGCACGGCGCTGGCAGGGGCCATGCGCGAGGCCATACAGGCCGCCCCCGGCGTGGAGGCGGTGCGCCTGCGGGCGGCTCAGGCGCATTTGAACACCCTCACGCCCGCCGCTGTCTCGGGGCGGCTGCTGGCCCTGCTGGCAGGAGAGGCGGTGGAGGAATACTGATGCACTTCTTCTTTGGCGCAATGCTTGTGATGAGTGCGTTGATCAGGCGGCACAGATGCTTTTTTCTCTTTACTGCTCTGGGATTGTTTGGCTTTGCCGCCCTGCGCTATGATTTTGGCAATGATTATGGGAACTACTACCGCTGTTTTCTGGAAATCCGCCAGATGGGGGAAAATCCCTTTGCCACGGAAGTGCTGTATACGGCGCTCAACCGCGTTTTGCCGCATTTTTACTGGCTGATTGTCCTCAGCAGCCTGGCCTTTGTGGGCGGCGTATGCGCGCTGATCCGCAAAAACGTACCGCCGGAATGGATGTGGCTGTCGTTTGCCGTGCTGCTGATCAATCCCTATTTGTTTCTTGTTAATCTCTCGGCCATCCGTCAAAGCCTGGCGCTGGTCTGCTTTCTTTGCGCCGTACCCTTTGCCTGGCGTCGAAAGCCGCTTGCGTACTGCCTGCTGATGCTGATGGCCTGCGGCTTTCACAATTCATCCATTGTTTTGCTGCCGGTGTATTTTGTGGTCAACGGCCATCCCGTTTCGCGCCGCGCCACGGTGTTCATCGCCCTTGGCACGGCGGGGCTGCTGGTACTGGCGAAGGGGCTTCATCAAATGCTTGACGCAACCCTTCTGACCCTGCAGCTTACGCGTTACCGCCATGTGCTGGGAGACGGCCTGCACAACTCGCTGCGCGCAACGCTTTTGTCTTCGGTTTCTTTTTTCTATCTGCTGTGGAATATGCCCCGGCTTCGGGGCCGAACGCTGGTGTATGCAAAGCTCTGGCTGATCGGCAGCGTCCTGAGCGTGCTGGCCTTTCGTGTGTCCATGCTTACCCGGCTGGAGATGTACTTTGACATTTTCTCCATTGTGGCTTTTCCGCGCATGCTGGCAAGGCCGCGACGGGACGAAACCCTGCCCGGCTTTTTGAACAACGTTGTTTTTCCGGCGGCAATCCTGCTGATTCTGCTGCTTCGCTACGATTCTTTTTTTCACAATCCCATGTGGGAAAGCTTTTGCACCTACCGTACCATTCTGGGTGCATAACGCCCCTGAAAAGGAGGCTTTCGGCATGCGCGTTATGCAAATCAACAGCGTGCCCTACGGCAGCACCTGCCGCGTTATGCTGGGCATTTGCCGCGCCGCGCGCCTGCAGGCAATCCACTGCGATACGGCCAGCGGATATTCCACGCATCCTGCGAAGGATCTGCCCGGGGAGCATTACTGCATTGGCGGCCCGGCGGGCAAGGCGCTGCATATGACGCTTGCGCGGCTTACGGGGCTTAACGGCTGCTTTTCGCTGCTGGCAACCCTGCGGCTGATCGGTCAGATCCGGCGTGAAAGGGTGGATCTTTTGCATTTTCATAATCTGCACGGGTGGTATGTTCACCTTCCGCTTTTAATGCGCTATGTCAAAAGGCGGCGTCTTCCCGTTGTGTGGACGCTGCACGATTGCTGGGCGTTTACGGGGCAGTGCGCGCATTATACGGCCGTTGGCTGCCAGCGATGGAAAAGCGGCTGCGGCCGCTGCATGCAAAAGCAGGTGTATCCGCAAAGCGCGATTGATCTTAGCAGGCGCATGTACCGGGCCAAGCAGCGCTGGTTTGCTTCCCTGCCGGACGCCGTGCTGGTAACCCCCTCGAAGTGGCTTGCCCGGCAGGTTTCGCAATCCTTTCTGAGCGGCCTGCCGGTGCGCGTGATTCCCAACGGTATCGATTGCGATGTTTTCCAGCCCACGCCCGGCGGCCTTGCTGCAGGCGACCGGCATGTGGTGCTGGGCGTGGCCAACGGCTGGACGAAGCAAAAGGGTCTGGATACGATGATTGAACTGGCCGGCAGGCTTGGCCGCAGCTATCAGCTGGTTCTGGTCGGAACCGATTCCCGCACGGATTTGCAGCTGCCTCCCGGCATTCTCAGCATTCACCGCACATCCGATGCTGTGGAGCTGGCGCGGCTGTATACGGCGGCGGAGGTGTTTGTGAACCCCACGCTGGAGGATACCTTTCCCACCGTCAATCTGGAGGCGCTGGCCTGCGGCACGCCCGTGATTACGTTTGACGTGGGCGGCAGCGCGGAATGCATTGATGAAACCTGCGGCCTGGCCGTTGCGCCCGGCGACGTGAACGCGCTGGAGAACGCCATCCGGCGCGTTTGCACCGAAAAGCCGTTTTCCGCGCAAAGCTGCATTCGCCGCGCCAGACAGTTTGATCAGAAAACCGCCTATGCGGCCTATCTTGCGCTCTACCGGCAGAAAGCGGGTGAAAAGCCGTGAACAATCTGCAAGCCGTTCAGCTGGACATGCTGAAAACCTTCTGGGAAATCTGTGACCGGCTGGAATTGCATCCCTATCTCATCAGCGGCAGCGCGCTGGGCGCGGTCAAGTACCGGGGCTTTGTTCCCTGGGACGACGATGTGGATGTGGCGCTGATCCGCCCGGAGTACGAGCGCTTTTTGCAGGAGGCGCCGGCGCTGCTGCCGGATGCGCTGTTTTTGCAGAACGCCCGTACCGATCCCGCATTTGCGCAGCTGTACAGCAAGCTGCGCAAAAACGCAACCTCCTTTGTGGAGGAGCGCGCGGCGCATTTGCCCATTCATCACGGCGTGTTTATCGATCTGTTTCCGCTGGACAGCATGCCGTCCGGGCGGCTGGCGGCATGGAAAGCCCTGACGCGGGTGCGGCTTTGCAGAATCCGGCTGCTCTGCGCCTTTGGCGCGGGAGACAAACGGAAGGAACGGCTGCTTCGCCGCTTTGGCCGCATGCTTGGCTGGCACCGGCATACGGAGCGCTGCATCCGCCGCACGGAGGCGGCGATCACCCAAACGCCCTTTTCCTGCACGGGACGCTGGTGCTGCTACGGCAACTGGCGCGTGCGCAGCGATTGTTCCCCTGCAGCCCAGTATGGCGAGGGTGCGCCCGCCGTGTTTGAAGGGCTGCAGGTGAGGATTCCCGCACAGTATGAAACCTATCTGTCCCAGCGCTATGGCGACTGGCGCGCCGATCTGCCCCCGGAGCAAAGGCATGGCCGCCGCGCGCAGATCGATTTGCGCAGCGACCATTGGTGGAGGAAGCCATGAACCATCAGCGCACAACCGGGGTTCTTCTTTCCTATGCCAACCTCGCTGTCAGCATGGCGGGCAATCTGGCGCTTACGCCTGCGCTACTGAGGGTGCTTGGCAACGAGCAGTACGGCCTGTACCAGATTATGCGCTCGCTGGGCGCGGGGCTGCTGATGCTCAACCTGGGCGTATCGGCCATGGTAGCCCGGGGGATTGCCCGCAGCCGCGCGGCGGGCGGGCAGGAAGGGCGCGGCGCGCTGACGGTGGGGCTTGCATTGTCCGTCCTGCTTGCGGCGGCCGCAGCGCTTGTGTCGGCGGGGCTGTGGAAGGGGATTCCCGTTTTTTATCAGGGACGGTATTCACCAGCGCTGCTGGCGCAGGCACAGCGCGCCTTTTTGCTGTTTGCCGCCGCCTCCGTCTGCCATATCCTGACGGACGCCTTCAGCGGCTGTGTCATTGGACGGGAGCGCTTTGTCTTCAACGCGCTGGTGGTTAGCGGGAAATACGCGCTGCGCTTTGGATTGATGGCATGGCTCATTCATCGGGGCGCCGGCCTGACGGCCCTGGCGGGGGTGGATGGCGTTGTAAGCGCGGCCGCGCTTGTCTGCCTGGCGGGGTATGCGCTGCTGGTGCTGCGCGAGCGTCCCGGACGTGCCGCTGACGCTCCCGGCGGGCTGGCGCGGATGACGGGCTTTTCGCTGGCCGTACTGGCGCAGGAGGCGGTTCATCAGCTGAACACACGCATGGATCCCATCCTGCTGGGGCGGCTGACGAATGCGCCGGAGGTACTCCCCCTGTACACCTCTGCACTGATGATTTATGGGCTGTATCACCAGATGGTAACCATGCTTGGCGGGTACTATCTGGCGCGCGCCTCGGTGTTGGTTGCCAGTCATGCGGATGGAGCACGGCTGACGGACATGCTCATCCGTCCGGGAAGGTTTCAGGCGGCTGTGGCTATGGGGATCATCGTGGGCTTTGCGCTGTTTGGGCGCAGGTTTATTGAACTGTGGATTGGACGGCAGTACCTGGACGCCTATGGGATAACGCTGCTGCTGATGATTCCGGCGCTGCTGCCGCTGGCGCAAAGCGCGGCGCTGTCCATTCTGGATGCGCAGTTCAGACGAACCTATCGTTCGGTGGTGCTGCTGCTGTCTGCGGCGGTGAATGTGTTTTTGTCCATTGTGCTGATACGTGTGATGGGACACTGGGGCGCGGCAATCGCCACGGCGGTTTCCACGCTGCTGGGCCAGGGAGTGCTGATGAACCGCTACTATGCCAGGCGGATTGGGCTGGAGATTCCCCGCCTGCTGCGCGAAATGCTGCGCCCGGCGCTGCCTGCGGGAATCAGCGCAGCACTGTGCCTGCCGCTGTGCCTGCTGCCGTGCTCGTGGCCGGCGCTATGCATACAATGCGCGGTGTTCTGCGCAGTTTACGCGGGCCTGCTGCTGCGGCAGATGAAAAAACCTCCCGCCTGTTCATAAGGCGGGAGGGTCGGCATGAGATCCTTTCACGGCAGAAGAGCGAAATCAGTAGCAGACCTTGATGGTTTTGATTTCAAACGGCCTGAACACAATCTGCGCGGGACCGGCAGCGGCCTGTTCCTCTTCCAGCATATTGCATTCGCATAGCGCCTTCACTTCATGACCAAAACGGAGGGAGACCCGGGTGTAGTCGCCTGCAGCCTCGTAGAGACGCAGAATGTAGGCGTTCTGAACGTCCTCGCAGGGCTTTACGGTCTCGACGATCACGTTGGGCGCATCCACCGTAAGCAGAGAATTGCAGGAGGCAAAGCCCGGATTGGGCAGATAATTGAACATGTACGCGGGCTGGACAACGCTGCGTGCGCCAAAGCCCCCGGCATGGGGCAAAATGGCGTAGCGGCAGAAGTGACGGCCCTTGTCGCCCTGGCTGTCCGGCAGCATGCCGCCCTTGTGCAGGCTCAGGCGCATGCTGCCCTCGCGCACGCTCAGGCCGTACTTGCTGTCGTTGAGCAGCGCTATGCCGTAGCTGGTCTCGCTCAGATCGCTGTATTTGTGGTTGCAGATCTCAAAGCGCGCCTTTTCCTGATCGGTGGAGCGGTGGTTGGAGCGGCGGATGTGGCCAAACTGGATCTCGCTTCGCACGCCGTCGGCGTGGAGCGAAGTATCGAACGCGGCCTTGAGGAAGCGGTGTTCCTCCTGCCAGTCGATGACGGTTTCGAAGGTGATGAGGGGCGAGGCTGCGTCAAAGACCATATCCTGCTCGATCAGGCTTTGTTCGCTCAGCGCGTAGCGGCTGCGGATGCGCAGCTCCACCGCGCCGTTGGAGATGATCTCGCGGCTCAGCAGCCTGCCTGCGGGCGCAAACTTGTCCTCCTCGTCCGCGTCGAAGTCCCAGTTATCCCACGCGGCGGGAATATCCTCGGTCATCACAAAGGTGTTGAAGGGCAGTCCGTTCACCAGCTCGCGGCCGGTGCGCAGGTCGGTCATGGAGGCGATAAAGCCGTTTTCGTCAAACACGATTTTGGCAAACGGCGTGGTCACGGTGCACCCATCCACCGCGAAGGGAGACGCGGCATTGTCCGCTTCCGCGCCTTCCAGCACCACGGAGGCAAAGGCGGGCAGCTTCACACCGCTCACGGCCAGACGGCGCCTGCCGTTCAGATCCGTGTAGGCCTGGGAAGCGTAGCCCTTTACACCGGCTGCTTCCGTTTCAAGATGCAGCGTATCACAGCGCTCAAAGGACAGCGGGTTGGTCAGCGCAATGGTGTTGGGTGCAGCGGGAGAAAGCAGGCCAGCGGTCAGCTCGCGGGCCGTGTGAATGTTGGCTTCGATTACGCGGCGGGTTTCCTCGTGCACGCAGTGGATGCAGGTGCCGGGCAGAATATCGTGGAACTGGCGCACCAGCAGCTCGTTCATCAGCGGGGCGACCGCCTGGCCATCGGCGGCCTTGCCGGATTTGACCGCGTCCATCACGGTAACCAGCTCCAGATCGTGCAGGGCGATCTCGCAGTCGCGGTTGTTGCGCTTGATCTGGCTCTGGTTGGTCAGCGTGCCGCGGTGCAGTTCCAGATACATCTCGCCCGCATAGGTG
>JAEDGL010000104.1 GCA_016297535.1 Clostridia bacterium
GCCCAGCGACCTGTGCGCTGGGCTCGGTTGCCTTGCGCAGCAAGGCTTTCCTTACCCCATTTGTCCCCTGGAGAGCCGCAGGCGAGTAGGCAAATGGTGCATTCCCGCCGCAAAAGCTCTGAGGCCGGTTCTTATGGGATGGCTTGAATGGGAAAGAGATTAGTCGATTACTTCGAAAAATCTGTATTGACCGGGCTGCAGGCGAATATCAAAGCAATACTCTGCCGGTTCATCAATCACGGTGGTGGCGTCTCCGCGGCAGGCGGGGGTGGGCAGGGGAAGAAAATCAGCGTACACCGCTCCGCTTTCCAGATCGCGCAATCCCTTACACGCACCGCGTACAATCACCTGGGCCTTGTCCGTCATGGGACGATAGGAGACAATGCCGTAAACATTGTTATTGTAGGCAAACAGGTTGAATTTGGGTTGGCAGCCAAGATACACACGCTGTCCCATGGAAAGGTGTTTATTGATGCCATGGATTACTTCCAGAGGCAGTTTGTAGAGATCGGCATAGTTTTCGGGCAGATTGAGGATAAAGAACCGTCCCTTGCCGTAGTTATCCTCTGTCATGATGGGAAAATTGTGCTCGCCAGCGATAAGGCTGATATCGGATACGGTGGCATTGGTTTTGTAGCTGAGAATTTCGAACAGCACCTGATCGACACCCCGACAGAAATGGACATTGGTATAGTTGGCATGGTCGATCATGTACTCGTTTCCAAGCACATGACGGCCGGTCGGACGCACGGAGGTTAGATCCTTGATGCCCTTGTCAATCATTTGGCGAAAGAAACCGATGGTGACAATTGCGTTGCCTCCCTTGCGCACGTAGGCCTCCAGCTTTTCCATGGCATCCGGTGCGCAGGCGGTGGACTGCGTAAACAGCACTGCAGGTGCGTCCATATTCATGTAGGGAGACGGCTCGATAGCCGCGCCGCACATGCCCAGGTAGTTGTAGGCCTGATCCTCGCCATCGCCGTCAAAGGGCTCCCAGGCCCATACGCCGACGGGACTGCCCATGCGTTCAACCAGCTTGTCCACCCTGCGCAGCTCGTTACCCAGCGCGGGAAGCGCGTTGGTGTCAACCATATCAGAAAAGTTGAACAGCATGAGCTCCCTGGCCTTGGCAAACAACGTCAAGTCGGCCTGCTCAAGATAGGTGTTAAGATTGTCGGACGAGCCGTACGGATCGATCCAGCCGCCACCGTTACGGCCGGGCGCGGTGTTTTCCATCAGCCGGATGATGGAGTAGGATTCGTAGCGCTGCAAATGCTGCGCGTTGTACACAGGGTTGCGGGTTTCGGTACCTGTGTAGATTGCGTGAAAGATATCCTTTTGCTTGCCGGGATTGTATCCGGTTTCCTGATAGGCTTCGTACCAGTTGGGATATTTGATGATAAAGTTGATTCCGGGATTGATGGTGCGGGCCAGATTGACGATTTCGTGCGAAAAATCCTCCATCAGCTTAAGCCGGTAATCCTTCCAGCTCTGACGGCCCTTGGCTGCAATGCACATTTCACAGCGGCACGCAGTAAAGAAAAAATCATCCAGAATGATTTCGTCAAATACGCCCGCCAGTTCCCTGACAATGCGTCTGTACTCTTTACGATGCTCCGGATCGGTGTAGCAAAAGCTGTCGAAGTAGGAGGGCTTGCGAACGCCGTTTACGTTTTGGGTAGAGGTGATGCCGCCGGAGGTTTGAATGCCGTTTTGGGCAAAGAGCGCCTTCACCTCCCGCATTCTCTGAGGAGGGATATCCACTTTGCCGCGGTGATTTTCGATATATACCTTGTCCAGATGAATGTACTGCCTGTAAAAATCGATGCCGCGTTGGATCTCAGCGTCATCTGCCCTGGCCAGATAGTATGCGTATACGTACGCTGCAACCTTGAAATGCTTGCAAGGCTCCATGGATCAACATCCTTTCTCTGTGGCGTATGATGCGGATTTGCTTGCCTGTAGAATAGCATTTTCGCATAGGGATGTCAATCCGGGTGGGATCCAAAACGAACCTGATGTGTTGTAACGCTACACAGGAATAAAAATTTACGCAGAAAACCATTTGAAATTTTCATCCCTATCCGCTATAATGATTAAACAACGTGTGGCGTTTCTGCGTAAATCCAGTTGCAGAAGCGCCACACTTTTTTGTCGAAAAAAGGAGGGTAAGCAAAATGCCGAACAATTTTATAGGCAAGTCGTGTAGCAGAAATGCGTAAGTCCGGATTTTGCAGGCTTACGCATTGATTTTTTGAAAGAAAGGTGAATTTATGGATACCGGGAATCAGTTTTTGGGAACGGAGCGCATTGGTAAGCTCATGCGGCAATATGCCGTTCCCTGCATGATTTCGCTGCTGGTGGGAGCGCTCTACAACATCGTTGATCAGATCTTTATTGCCAATGCCAGCTATCTGGGCTCTTACGGCAACGCAGCCAATACCGTTGTTTTCCCGCTGACGGTTGTTGCACTGGCTATTGCTGTTATGGTTGGGGACGGCTGCTGTGCCTTTGTCAGTATGGCACTGGGTAGAAAACAGCTTGACAGGGCAAAGCGCAGCGTCGGCAACGCGGTGGTGTTGATCATCGCCGGCAGCCTTGTTTTGACGGGGATGTATTTGTTTTTTGCTGACAGCATCATCGCCATGTTCGGCGGCACGGTCAACGAAGAAACCTTCCACCACTCTCAGGAATATTTCTTCTACATTACGCTGGGCATCCCGTTCTATATGTTTGGGCAGGCCATGAACCCCATTATCCGTGCAGACGGCAACCCGAAGTTCGCCATGATCTCTACGTTGACGGGTGTTGTCATCAATATCATTCTCGACCCTGTTTTTATTTTTGTCTGCCGGTGGGGGATGATGGGGGCGGCCGTAGCAACGGTTCTCGGTCAGGTTGTGACCGCCATTCTTGCTGTGTGGTATTTGCTGCACATGAAAATCATCAAGCCTGCCTCCGGTGACTATGTGCTGCAAGCAAGCATCTGCGAGCGGACTCTGACGCTGGGCATTACCAGCTTTCTCTCCCAGATCAGCCTTGTAGCGGCTATGGCGGCAATCAACAACATGCTTCGTCAATACGGCTCGCTGGACGTTGTGTACGGGCAGGAGCAGTACGCCCAAATTCCCATGGCAGTGGTGGGCATCGTTATGAAGTTCTTCCAGATCGTCATTTCCATCGTGGTGGGCATGGCGGCGGGCAACATCCCCATCGTTGGCTACAACATGGGCGCGGGAAAAAAGCTACGTGTCCGGGAGTTGTTTATAAAGCTGCTCATTGTCGAAGCATTGGTTGGAGCGGTCGCGCTGGTGCTGGCCGAGTGTTTTCCGCGTCAGCTTATTGCCATATTCGGCGCAGCCAATGAGAGCAGCTACTATACCGATTTTGCTATCAAAGCGTTCCGCACTTACCTTTGCATGATGATGCTGGCCTGTGTCGACAAGGCGTGCTTCATCTTCTTGCAGGCAGTTGGCAAGGCGCTGGTTTCTACGCTGCTGTCCATGTTCCGTGAGGTGGTGTTCGGCGTAGGCTTTGCACTGCTGCCGGTATTTTTCGGCTTGGATGGTGTGCTGTATTCCATGCCTGTTTCTGACATTTTGACCTTTATGATCTCGGCAATCATTATCATAAAATCTTATCGGGAATTGAGTATGGAAGAAATTCAGGACGTATGAAAAACAGGATCATTATCGATTCGACGCTCTTTCCTCTTTTTTTGCATTTCAAAAGACCGCCGGCGGCTTTGTCAGCGGTCTGAAACGCAAGGTTTTATCCTTTGCAATTTTCCTGTTTTACGACCAACCTGCCAGAGCACGGCTCCGTTTTGGGTTTGGCGAGGTAAAACCTGATTTGAATGGGTCTGATTTCCGATTATCAGCCCTTGATACCCGTGGACGCGATGCCTTCCACCAGAGACTTCTGGAAGATGAGGAAGATGATGGTGGCGGGTACAATGGACAGGGTGGACATGGCCAGTGTGGAGCCGATATCCGAGCCGGAGGAGGGATCGTTAAACAGCTGCAATGCCAGCGAAACGGGACGCATGTTGGCGCGGTTTACGTACAGCAGTGCGGAGAGGTAATCATCCCAGCGCCAGATAAAGGAGAAAATGGCCGAGGTAACCAGCGCGGGCACAATCAGTGGCAGGATGATACGGAAGAAGATACCGTAGTAGGAGCATCCGTCAATCTTGGCTGCTTCATCCAGAGACTTTGGAATACCGCTGATGAAATTCATAATGAGGTATACAAAGAAACCCTGAATGGCAAAAAAGTAGGGGAGAATCATGGGGTAGTAGGTGCCTACCCAGTTGAGGTGACGGTACCACATAAACTGCGGAATCATCAGAATCTGTGCGGGAAGCATCATGGTGGAAAGCACCAGCACAAACAGCACGCCACGCAGCTTAAAATGGAGACGCTGCAGCGCATAGGCCACAAACGAAGAGGAGATCAGGGTGCCGAAGGTGGACGTAAAGGCAATGAAGAATGAATTGAAGAAGAAGGTGCCAAAGGTGTAGCCCATAAAGCCCTTCCAGCCACGAATGTAGTTGTCCAGCGTCCAGGTGGTGGGAATCAGCTGTGCGGCGGTGGGTAGCACCATATCCGTAGGCTTGAAGGAGGAAAGCACCATCCAAAGCAGGGGATAAATCATAATCAGCGCGCCAAAGGAAACCAGAAGATGATAGATCACTTCTTTTACGCGGCTCTTGCCTACCATAAGTTGCATCCTCCTTTCTTAATCGTCATAAACCCACTTGCTCCTGCTCCAGAACAGGAGAGCGGTTACGACGGAAATGATAATCAGCATAATCCAGGCCAGCGCGGAGGCATAGCCCATCTGGCTTTTGCCCACAGCCGGGAAAGCCTTGTTGTACTGATATACCGTATAAAACAGCGTCGACTTGCGGGGATCGCCGTTGGTAATCAGCTTGCACTGCGTAAAGGCCAGGAAGCTGTTGATGGTCTGCTGCACCAGGTTAAAGAAGATGGTGGGGGTTAGCAGAGGAAGAGTGACGCGCCAGAACTGCTGGCTGCCGTTTGCACCATCCACATGAGCGGCTTCGTACAGCTCGCGCGGAATCTGCTTGAGAGCGGAAAGGAAGATCAGCATGGAGGAGCCGAACTGCCAAACCGTAAGAATGATCAGAACCCAGATGGCAGGACCTTCGCTAAACCAGTTGTAGCCCTTGAGAAAGGGGAAGATCTGCCCCAGCAAAGCATTGATGGTGCCGGTGGATTCAAACATGCGCCGCCACAAAATGGCCACAGCCACGGAGCCGCCGATGATGGAGGGCAGGTAGTAGGTTGCGCGGTAGATGGGTACCGCCTTGCTTTCGTGGTTCAAAATCAGCGCAACGATCAGGGCGAAAATCACCTTGAGAGGTGTGCCGATGAGTGCGTAGTAGCAGGTAACCGTGAGAGCTTTGACAAAGGTGGGGTCCTTGGTGAAAATTTTGATATAGTTATCCAGCCCAATCCATACAGGCGGATTTTGAATATCGTATTTGCAGAAGGAATAAAAAAGGGACAAACCCATCGGGATGACCATGAACATCAGAAAACCAAAGATGAAGGGCAGGCTAAACATGTAGCCTGCGGTGGATTCCTTATTGATCCAGGCCACAAAGCCGCTTTTTTTCCTGGGGGTTGAAAGGGCCGTCATGAATGTGCTGCCTCCTTGTCTGGGATTCATCCTAAGCAGAGAAGGGAGGGGCGACGTTCGTCCCTCCCTCCCTTCCTGAACAAGCGCGGTCAGGGATGACACTGCGCTGCGCTTCTTTTGCCGCAATCAATAGTCGGCGGCGATCTCCGCGGTGGAGTCAACCAGGGTCTGGGCAGCCTCCTCGGCGGTCATGGTGGGGTTCTTCAGCAGCAGTTCGCCAGCCAGGGTTTCGATCACTTCGGTCTGCACGGTGCCGGAATAGCTGGGCAGCGGCGGGAAGATGGGGCTGGAGCACTTTTCAACCTTGGCCAGGTAATCCACAACCAAGGTGTAGGTGGCGTCGAGCTTGCTTACTTCATCGGCAATTTCGGCAGCAACCAGGCTGTTGGCGGGCACGCCGCGCTCGGCACGCAGGATGGTGTTGGCCTGCACGTCGTTAATCAGGTAGTTGAGGAAAGCAACGGCCAGATCGGGATTCTTGGTGTCGGTGGTGATGGAGAAGAACTGGCTGGGCTTCATGTAGTTGGAGGCAGCAGGATTGGCGGAGGCCCAGCTGGTGATGCCCAGCTCCTTGCCGTCAGCGGTAGCGGCGGCCTGGAAAGCGGCGATCTGGTTGGAGAAGGCGAAGGCGCACCAGGTGCGTACCTCATTGGTAGAGCCGTATACCAGGGGGTTCTGGGCCAGGTCGTTTACGTTAACGCCGGCGCGCTTGTCGGTATCAAACAGCCAGCCCTCGGCCACGCCGTCGATCAGGCGCTGGTAGTAGCCGGTCAGCTCCTCGGCGGAAGCCAGCATGCCATTGGTATCCCACAGAGCCGTGTAGCCCAGGCTGCGAGCGTAGTAGGTCAGATGGTTCTCGGTGTTGCCATCGCCATACAGCACGCCGACACCGGTTTCAGCGTAGATCTTGCGGGAGATCTCAACAAACTGCTCCCAGGTGATGTTGTCGGGCACTTCGATGCTCAGGGAATCGGTCAGGGTCTTGTTGTACAGCAGGGCGGGGGCGTTTACGCCGGCGCACACGGCATAGATGCCGTCGCCCACCTTGCCGGTGTCGATGATGTTCTGAGGTACGTTGGACAGATCCAGCGCGCCGCTTTCAACATAGGGGGTCAGATCCAGCAGATCGCCGGCTTCCACCCACTGCTCGATGTACGCGTAATCCTGCTGCATAACGTCGGGCAGGTCGTTGTTGGCGGAGTAGGTGCTCATCAGAGCCCAGTAGTTGCTCCAGCTCTGAGCGTTCAGGTTGAAGGTGATGTTGGGGTAGTTCTGGGTAAAGAAGTCGGCGGCGTTCTTGGTGACTTCGTCACGAACCTGGTTGCCCCACCAGCCAAAGCTGAGTTCAACGTTGCCAGCGGAAGCGGGATCGAACGTGCCTACGGCCAGGCCGTCCGCCATAGCGGGCATGGCCATGCACAGCATCATCAGAGAAAGAACGAGAGCCAGAAATTTTTTCATGGGTTTGCCTCCTTTTTGTATTAACGGGGTGATAGTATGCCTATTATAACAAATTTCTGCAATTGTGTCAATCATTCCCGTTCCATGAAGTTATTACATTTTGGTAAACAAAAGGAGACCGGCAGCAGACACCGGGCCTGCTGCCGGAAAACGGTTATTTCACGGAATACAGCTTTTTGCGAATCGCATCCAGCCGTTCCTTGCCAAGAACTTTGCGAACAGCGTTAAAGAGCTTTTGCTGGGAAAAGTAGGCGTCATCCGGCGTGGGTGGCGCACTCAGAATTTGCTGCCATTCCCCGGGATCAATTTCCAGCTTTTCCAGAATGTATTTTTCATCAGCCTGCTGCTGCTCAACCGGATAGGTAGGGGTTTCCAGCTCGGCCAGGGCCTCCTCACGGGTCATCTCGCCATTCATAATCAAACAGCTCAGGTGAAAGCGGCGTTTGTCAAAGCCGAACATGCGCGGCTGACATACGCCCTGCAGATACCGGGTGAGGATGCTTTCGTAGTGCTTGCCGCCGTAGTACTGCCAGCCGAATTCGCGGCTGAGCACCTCGATGGCTTCCTTTTTGGAGTAAGGCACCATATCCAGCAGGTTGATCTTTGTTACGCCCTTCAGTCCAAACCATGCCTCGCGCAGAGAAAGGAAGGGGTATTGATCAAGGCGCATGCCGCGGCCGTGCTTTTTATAAATGCTGCGGATGTGCCAGGTATCGCGATAGCTGTGCTGCAGGCTGAAGGGGGGAGCGGCCCCCTCGGTGGCAATGTTGGAGCCGTTGAGGATATATCGGATATGGTACTTGCGCGCCGTCTCGAATACGGCGGAGCAGAACAGATGATCCTGAGGAACATCCAGATTGGCAACGCCGGAAAGCATGTAGGCACGCTGCAGCTCCTTCATGGTGGGCCAGTCCATGGTCCATACATGCAGCTTGATTCCCAGCTTTTCGCACATGCGGCGAATGTTTTCTTCCGCCACCTCCGTGTTCCAGCCGCTGTCCACGTGCACGGCAAGAATGCGCAGCCCCAGCTGATGCGCTAGATACAGCATATATGCGCTGTCCACGCCGCCGGATACGCCAATCAGACAGTCGTAGGGCAAATCGCGGCTGTTTTCCTTCATTACGCGAACGGTGTGCTCCAGCTCCTTTTCGCTGATGCCCTTGCGATAACCCCGCTGTGAGCGCACTTCCTCGTAGCGCCGACAGCTGGAGCAGATCCCCTGTTCGTCAAAGGTTACGCCTGGATCGGTTGTGTCGGTTACGCATCGTTTGCAGATCTGATATGGCTGCGCCATGAATTGCACCTCCTGATATGCATACCAATAGGGTTTCAAAGGCCTGTTGGCGATTCTCATAGTCCACCGTGGATCTAACCGTGAGCCATTTGGCTTTTTTTCAACAATTGATCATATACCAACGGATGGACAGATGTCAATACTGGAGCAGGAGTTCCCGGTAATGCAGTGTGTTGAGGTACAATTCACATGCGCCGGCATTTGCGCTGCTTATGTCTTCTGGATTTTTCACAGCTTTTATGGTATGGTGGAGCTGCAAAGCCTTTCATCTGGACCTTTCCTATGCTGATGGTTCGGGCATATCCGCTTGGGGGCGGCAACGCCTTTCCTGAGGGGGATTCCGGCACGAAAATGGCGATCGCTGCGTTCTTTTATGATTTGATAACACAATATAGAATCGATGAATTT
>JAEDGL010000105.1 GCA_016297535.1 Clostridia bacterium
CGATGGTACCGATGTTAACGTGCGGCTTGGTACGTTCAAACTTAGCCTTAGCCATTGGAATCGACCTCCTGAAAGTGTATTGGATTTTTTTGATCCGGCAGGTTTTAATTTCATGCGGTTGGAGCGGGTGATGGGAATCGAACCCACGTGGCCAGCTTGGGAAGCTGGAGCTCTGCCATTGAGCTACACCCGCATGTCCGCATGGAGACACCTAATACCAGACATAGGGTATTGTACCTTTTTTAGATGCGGTTGTCAACTGCTTTTTTGCCCAAAACGCCAGGGAATGCGTTCATTGCATTTTCATCGTTTTTTAATCAAGATATACATTGACAGGCGAGGTATCTCGTTGTATTATTCCCTCAGGAGGTGAGCCCATGGCATTATCCGCTGATTTACTACGGGGATATACCGATACCATTATCCTGCGCCAGCTCAGCCACGCCGACAGCTACGGCTACCGCATCAGCAAGCAGGTATCCGCCATCAGCCAGGGCGGTCTGGAAATGAAGGAGGCTACGCTGTACACGGCCTTCCGCAGGCTGGAATCAGCCGGGCTGATCCGCTCCTACTGGGGCGACGAAAGCACCGGCGCGCGCAGGCGCTACTACGCCATTACCCCGGCGGGGATGGAAAAGCTGAACCAGGACTGCGCAGCGTGGGAAGAAACCAAGTGCATGATGGACCGGCTGCTGAAGGAGGATGTGGAATGAACGAGACGATTGAAAGCATCGCCGGGCTGCTGTTTGAGGATACGGCCTTCAGGCGGCTGGAATCCGCCGGGCTGCTCCGCTCCTACTGGAGCACCGGCGCGGACAGGCGCTATCATGTTGGTACCAAAGCGGGAATGAAAAGGAGAATGTGGTATGAATCAAACCATTGAAAGAATCGTCAATCTGCTTTTTGAGGATCTGGAAGCAAGCGACGAAACCAACGCCATCCGCGATGAAATTCTGACCAACTGTCAGGAGCGCTATCAGGACCTGCGCAACGCGGGCATGAGCGAGGATGACGCCATCCACGCCGTTATCGAAAGCCTGAACGGCATGGAGGAAATGCTGAGCACCTATCCGCGCAGGCAGCACAAAGCGGCACAAGCGCCCGCAGGCGATCGTCCTGCCGGTGAAACGCACTCCCCGGAAAACGAAGCCCAGCGCGAGTGGACCTGCGATCCCATGCAGAGCGCCATCCGCGAAATCCGTACGGAGCAGATGGGCAGCGCGGATATCCGCGTGTGCGAATCGGAGGATTCGCTGATCCATGTGGAATGCTCCAATCCCGATGTTACCCTGATTACCGGGCTGGAAAACGGCGTACTTACCATCGCCCTGAGCTGGCAGAAAAACACCCAGTTCAAGTTTTCCATGGAGGATGGCTTTGACCTGTCCAGCCTTGGCCAGATGATGAAAAAGCTGTTCTCCACCATGGTTTCCAGCGCTGAGGTTACGCTGCGCCTTCCGGGCAGCATCCATCCCGCGCTTAACCTGCGCACCGCCAGTGGCGATGTGGAGATGGAGCCTCTGGTGGCAAAGCAGCTGACCATCGGCACTGCTAGCGGCGATGTGCACCTTGACAGCGTAACCGTGCAGGAGGAGCTGCGTTTGACCTCCGCCAGCGGGGATATCTCGTTGCACGGCGTCTGCGCGCAGAGCCTGCAGGCCTCCTGCACCAGCGGCGACATCGAGGCGGACGACTGCACCGTGCAGGAGGACGTTCGCCTGAACAGCACCAGCGGCGACATCCGCTGGTCGGGCCGCTGCCGGCACATGGAAGCCAACGCCATCAGCGGCGATGTTGCCCTGGAGGGCGATATGGAGGAGGTTTTCTTCAAAACCATCAGCGGTGACGCCAACGCAACCCTGTGCGGCAAAAGCCTGCGCAGCGTAAACGGCAAAAGCACCAGCGGGGATGTGCGGCTGACCCTGCCCGAAGGCGTTCAGGCCGATGTGCGCTGCACCAGCACCGCGGGCGATATCCGCAACCACGCAGGCTCCGTACCCAACGCGCCCGTTTCCGTGGTTCTGTCAACCACCGCCGGTGATATCGTTGTCCACTAATCCATAGCAAAAGCGGAGTTCCTTCAAAACAGGGAACTCCGCTTTTTGCCTGTTTACTTTTCGCTGATAAACAGCACGCCCAGCGTGCCGGGGCCGCAGTGGCTGGAGATAACGCTGCCCGCACGGGTAACCAGGATTTCCTCAAAGTGATTCAACCCCTGCAGATACGCCCGCACCGCGTCGATATCCTCCTGCTCGCAGCCGGAGTGGGTAATGAACACGCGATCGGGTTTGGCGTGCATCAGTTCCTCTTCCATATCCCGCACATAATCCATGATAACGCGCGAGATACGGCCGCGGTATTTTTTGCCGGGGATCATCGCGCCCTTTTCCACCGAAATGCGCGGGTGAAGCCTGAGGGTGCTTCCCACCAGCGCAGCCACGCCGCTGCAGCGGCCGCCCCGATGCAAAAACTGCAGCGTATCCACCACAAAGCTGGCGCGCACACGCGGCTTGAGCTGCTCGATGGTTTGACGGATCTCCCGCACGCTCATGCCGTCCTGGGCCATGCGCGCAGCCTCAATCACCAGCAGGCCGATGCCGGTGGACAGGTTGGCCGAGTCGATCACGGTAATTCTGTCCTCCGCGTGCAGGCGCTGGGCGGCCAGGCGCATGGCATTTGCGGTGGAGGACATGCTTTCGGAAATCGCAAAGCACACGATCTCGTTGCCATCCCCTATAAACTTTGCAAATTTTTCTTCCGCCTCTTCCACGGAAACGGCGGCCGTCTTAGGGGTCTGCTTGTTTTCATCTGACCAGCGGTAGATTTCGTCCGGGGTAACGCTGCGGCCATCCTCAAAATCCTGATCCCCCATGATTACGTGCAGAGGCAGGATTTCAACGCCGTATTTTTCCAGCAAATCTTTAGACAGGTCGCAGGTGCTGTCAGAAATGATCTTGATCATTCTGTTCTTCCTCCTTGGAATCACAATCAACGGCCTTCCCCCGTTGCCCGTCCATGTTACCAGATTATCCTAAACTGAAACGAAACTCAGCCAAAAATCGCGGCCAGCTGCCGGATAAAGCCCTGCACCGTTTCCACGGCGGGCGCGTCGGACATTACGCCGGTAAGCTGCAAAACGATCACCAGAATGCCAAGCGCCGTCACATACAGCGCAAAGCCGTTGAGGGATACGCGGCTGATCAACCTCATGAAGAAGCGGATAGACAGATAACCGGCGACAAACGCCACCAGCATGCCCACCAGAATGGCCGCAAGATCGTTTCCAAAGCTCAGGCCGCTCTCCAGCGCGTCCTTGCCCTCGCTCAGCATGCCCGCCACAATGGCGGGAGCGCTCATCATAAAGCTGAATTTGGCCACAACGGACCGCTCCAGCCCGGCGCACACGCCGCCAAAGATGGTACTGCCGCTGCGGCTTACGCCGGGCAGCATGCCCACCGCCTGCAGGCAGCCCATGGCCAGCGCCTCACCGGCGCCAACCGTCGTTTTTTCCGTCTTCGCAGCCGCGCGGCGTTTGGACAGGATCTGCGTTAGCCACAGCATTGCGCCCGTCAGCAAAAAGCACACGCCCAGATAGGTGTTGTGCACCTCCACGTAGTCCAGCGCATCGTCAAAAAGGATTTTGGCCGCCAGCGCCGGCATGGAGGCGATAAACAGAAGAAGCAGCGTACGGTTTTTAATGGGATGGAGGATCATCTCCACCCAGTCCTTCCAGAACACAATCCCCACCGCCGCCAGCGTGGCCACATGCAGCAGAATGTTAAACAGCAGCTGATGCTCGATTTGCAAGCCAAACAACGCATGCAGCAGATTCAGATGCCCGCTGGAGGAAATGGGCAAAAACTCTGCAAGGCCCTGAATGAGGCCCAGAAAAGCACCTTCCAGAATACTCATGGCTAAACTTCCTTTCCTGCGAATCAGATTCGCCGCCCATTATACACCATTTTCCAATGGCTGTCACGGTTTTGCCGTGCCCAAGTGTAAATTATGTGCTTTGCGCCCGGGGTAGACGCGGGGCAGAACGTTTCCTTTTCCATCGCCATAGGATGATAGGGATCTGTATTGACAAGGAGGTTTGCCTATGCATCCCTGGCCAAACCCGACGCGGCCCCACCCGCCGCGCCCCGCTCCGCCGCAGGGGTTTTTGATTCAAAAGATCATCGCCTGCGAAAAGCGCAGCATCCCCTGCCTGTGCGCCGAGTGGTGCTTTGACGCATGCGGCACCGACTGCATCCAAAGCGTATCTCCCTGCGGCACCCCCTGCTGGACGGTTGAAAACGGCTGCACGCTGCGCGTGTCGCTTCCCCTGAGCGTGCGGCTGTGCGATTCGTGCGGACGCTGCTTCTCCAAATCCGCCTCCCTGGATGTGGAAACCGATCTTCCCCACCATTTCGTGTGCCAGCTGGAGGATCCGCGAAACACGCTGCTCATTCTTCCCTGTGTGCGCCTGGTCCACGCGGAGTGCAGCTGCAATGGGTGCTTCCGCGTGCAGCTGGCCGTTTCGATGGATCTGTTTCTGCTGCGGTATGAAACCTGTCAACTGGGCGGCTGCAAGCCGCAATGCCCGCAGCTGCCGCTCTATCCGCCGCCGGTATGCTGAGCGCACGCCAGCCCGCAGTGGAACTCATTTGTTACGATTCTGCCCCGTCCGTTGACAAAGCCGCCCCCATGCTTTACTATGTATATTGGTAGTTTATGCGGCTTTCGCCGCGTCTGGAGGCTGCTTTACGCATGAAAAAAACCCTGATTCTGATCATATGCCTGCTGTGCTGCTTTGCCGTACCCGCCCTTGCGCAGGAGGTTTCCATTTCCGGCTGCGCCTATGTGGACGGCAACGCCAACACCCTGTGCGACGGCGGAGAGGCGCTGATGGCGGGCGTTCCCGTTACGCTGGAGCGTGTGGGCGACGACAGCTGGGCTCCCCTGCAAACCGTAACCGACGAATACGGCCGCTATGCCTTTGAGGGGCTGACGGCCGGCGACTACCGTTTGCTTTGCGCCGTAAGCGACGATACCCTCTACGCGGCCAGCATCGGCGATTCGCGCGAACACGCAAACGGCTATGCCATTCAAAACGTAAGCGCGCACGCTCCCGTTACGGCGGACATCGGCCTGCGCGAGGGCGTCAAGCTATCCGTAACCGTTTACCAGGATGAAAACGCCAACGGCCAGCAGGGCCCCTATGAGGAAGGCGTGCCCAACGTGCTGGTGGAGGTGCTGGAGGGAGAAACCGTCGTAGCCTGCGGCACAACCTACCGCAAGGCGGGTGTAACCCTTACCGTAGCGCCCGGCGAGTATGTGCTGCGCGCCACCCTGCCGGACAACTATGCCTTTACCGTAAGGGGCGAGCAAAGCTGCATGGCGTCCGAGGACGCCACGGCGCTGAGCGATCCCTTTACGCTGTCCCCGGATGCGGAAAACAGGGCCTTTATCGGCGTGCGCGCCGTAGGCTCCTTCAGCGGCAGGGCCTTTGAGGATGTAAACAACAACGGCATTCTGGATGATCAGGACGTGGGCGTTGCAGGCGTAACGGTGTATCTGGTGGGCGAGCGCACCGGCACCCGCCGCCAGATCACCACCGATGAAACCGGCGAGTACCGTTTCCTGCGCCTGCCCGGCGACCGCTACACCGTAACCGCCTCCCTGCCAGAGGGCATGCTTTACGCCCGCTATTCCGGCGAGGGCGGCGATCTGCGCAGCATTTTTACCGGTGAAAACCTGCAGCGCGTGTTCACCGTCAAAGCCGGCGTGAATACCGAAAGCAAGAACATCGGCGTTATCCAGCGCGGCGCAATCGTGGGAATGGCGTTTCTGGATCTCAACTACAACGGCCTCTATGACGAGGGCGAACCCGGCTACGAGGGCGTTACGCTGGAGGTGATCAAGCACTCCGACGGCGAATCCGTGGGCAAGGGCAAATCCCTCAAGGACGGCTCCTTCCGCGTGGAAAATCTGCGCTCCAGCACCTACCGTCTGCGCGCCATTCTGCCGGATGACGGCTCCATCTTCTCCACCACCCGCGAGGGCGGTATCGATCAGGTTAACCTTTTTGAGCAGCGCTCCAACCGCCGCGAGTTTACCGTGCAGCCCCTGGTGCTGGATAGCGGCCGGGAGCTGTACGCGCTGGTGGGCGTTGCAAAAAGCGCCACCATCAGCGGCACCGTTTTTGAGGACGCGGACTACAACGGCCGCCTCAACGGCAAGGAAAAAAAGATTTCCGGCCTGACCGTGCAGGCGCTGGACAGGAACGGCGAGGTTGTATCCGAGGCCGTAACCGACCGAAACGGCTTCTATACCCTCAAGGGCATCATGCCCGGCAGCTACATCGTGCAGGTGCAGCGCAAGGCCAACTACGGCTTTACCCGACTGCGCCCCGCGGAAAAGGACGGCAGCCACATCACCATGCTCAAGGGCAAATACGGCGTTACCGATCCCATCACCGTTACCATGGGAGAAGCTGTTTCCGGCATTAACGCGGGCATGCTTCCCTCCTCCACCGTAAGCGGCTTTTTCTTTCACGATGCCAACGACAACGGCCTGTGGGACAAGGAGGAAACCGGCATGATGGGCGCGCAGGTGCGCCTGCTCAGCGAGGACGGCGAAACCGACCTTTACCAGACCCCCGCCGCGGACGGAAGCTTCTTCTTTGACGGGGTTATGCCCGGCAAGTATACCGTCAGCTACCTGCTGCCCGAGCACACCGAAATGGCAAAAACCGCGTCCGGCGGCAACACCGTCGCGCACGATGGGCTGATTACCTCCACCAGGCCCTTTTCCATTGAAATGGGCAAGAAATACGACATGCCGCTGGCCGGTGCGGTTACGCTGGGCAGCTTTGCAGGCGGCGTGTTCAACGATGCAAACGCCAACGGCCTGCGGGATGGAAACGAGACCATGCTAGGCGGCGCGGTGCTGACCGCTGTTTCCGCCTCCGGCGATCAGATAACCGCCGAGGCCGATGCAAGCGGCGCGTTTATCCTTGACGGTCTTCGCCCGGATGCGTATACCCTGACCATCACCCTGCCCGAGGGATATATTTTCAGTCACAATCTCGATGCGGACGATCTGGAGCTTCCCGCCCAAAACCGGCATACCCTGGACGTTTCCTGGCAGACGCTGGTCAACCGCAGCGAAAAAGCCATTGGCGCGGTGGTGCCTGCCAGCATCGGCGGCGTTATCTGGATGGATGAAAGCAAGGACGGCGAGCGCTCCGGCGACGAGTGGATCATGGCAGACCTGCCGCTTGAGCTGATTGACGAAACCACCGGCCTTGCCGTTGCGCAGACCGTTTCCGGCAAGGAGGGCTTCCGGTTTGAAAACGTGCGTCCCGGCACGTACACCGTGCGCTTTGACCTGCCCGAGCAAGCCACCCCGGCGGATGACGCCTCCTCCACCTTCCGCCAGAACGGCGGCGCCATGGAGCAGCGGGGTGTAACGGTATCGCAGGGCGAAAAGCGCAGCGATCTGAGCACAGGCCTTGTTTCCACCACCAGCATCGGCGGCACGGCGTGGCTTGATGAAAACGGCCGCCGTAGCCCCGTAGCGGGCGTAAGGGTAACGCTCTGGCGCGGCAGCGCCTATGTGGCCGAAACCGTAACCGACGAAAACGGCAGCTATCGCTTTGACGGGCTCTGGCCGGACAGCTATTCCCTGTCCGCGTCGGTTCCCGCAGGTCTCATCTTTGTGCGTCCCAACGACCCCAACTACCAATCCGGCGCGTCGGTCATCGCCTCCACGGATAGCGGCATGAGCGAGCCCTTCGCGCTGCTGATGGCACAGCATCAGCTGGACAGAGAGATCCTCTACATCAAATCAGCCAAAGTGGGCGACATCGCCTGGCTGGATGAAAACCGGAACGGCCTGCTCGACGGCGGCGAACGCTTTATACCCGGCGTAACGGTACGCCTGCTCCAGGACGGCCAAACCATTTACGAAACCACAACCGATGCCTACGGCTACTACCTTTTCGACGAGGTCTATCCCGGCGAATATGTGCTGGAGGCCAGCGCGTATGCCCAGCTTGCGCCCACCACGCCGGTGGAAAACCTGCGCATCATCTCCAGCTGTCTGACAGGCGGCGATGGTCTGAACGCGCGCAGCGAAGGCTTCCGCGTGGACAGCGGCGAGCGAAACCTCAACTTTGATCTGGGCTATGTGCTGCTGGACGGGCAGTCGATTCCCGAGGCCATTCTTGCCGGCGCTCCGGGCAAAGACTGGAGCATTCACAACCGTCCTAAGGAATAAGGAGGCGCAGGCCATGACCATCCGAAAGCTCCTCCCGCAGGACATTCCCGCATGCGCCGGTATTTTGATGAGCGTTTACAACAACGATCTATGGCAGTGCCGCTGGACCGAAGACAGCGCTGATGCCTATCTGACGGATCTAACCCGCATGCCCGGGTTTCTGGGTTATGTGATCGAAGATTCGGACGGGCTTCGCGCTGCGCTGCTGGGCCGGGAAAAGGTCTGGTGGAACGCAAACGAGATCCATGTTGAGGAGCTGTTCGTCAAGCCGGAATACCAGCGGATGGGCTACGGATCCCTGCTGCTGGGCGAGGTGGAAAAGCATGTCCGCGCAAAGCATCTGGCAGGCATAACGCTTTCCACCAACCGCTATGCGCCCGCGCCGCGCTTTTATCAAAAAAACGGCTTTGAGCCCTGCGAGCATGTGCTGTTCATGTGCAAGGAAAGATAAAAACCCCGGGAACGGAACCTTTCTTCCGTTCCCAGGGGTTTCAGACTGTCGAAAAACTTTTCGGGAGTTGTCAGAGGGGCCGCAGCCCCTCTG
>JAEDGL010000106.1 GCA_016297535.1 Clostridia bacterium
TGCTCATCACCTACCGCGTGCTGGATTTTCCGGATCTGACGGTGGATTCCTCCTTTCCCCTGGGCGCGGCGGTCAGCGCCATCCTCACGGTAAAGGGCATGCACCCGGTGCTTACGCTGTTTGTGGCCATGCTGGCAGGCGGCGTAGCGGGGCTGGCAACCGGCATCATCCACGTCAAGTGCAAGGTGCGCGATCTGCTCAGCGGCATCATCGTAATGACGGGGCTGTATTCCATCAACCTGCGTATTGCCGGCCGGGCCAACCTGCCGTTTTTCAACCTGGATACGCTGATGGACAACCCTCTGGTGGATGCCCTTCCTGCGGCGCTGCAGCCGTGGAGCAAGGTGATTGTGGTGCTGGTGATTGTGCTGATCGTGAAGGTGCTGCTGGACCTGTTCATGAACACCAAAGCGGGCTTTCTGCTGCGCGCGGTGGGCGACAACAAAACCGTGGTAACCACCCTGGCCTGCGACGAGGGCATTGTGAAAATCGAGGGTCTGGTGCTGGCAAACGCCCTGGTGGCGCTGGCCGGTGCGGTGATGGCGCAGAAAAACCGCGTGTTTGATATTTCCATGGGCACGGGCTCCATGGTGTTTGGCCTTGCGGCGGTCATCATCGGCACAAACCTTTTCAAAAACCGCCAGAAGATCAACTCCTCCACCGCGGCCATCATCGGTTCCATCCTTTACAAGGCCTGCGTGGCGCTGGCGCTTTCCCTGGGCTTTGTGCCGCAGGATCTGAAGCTGATTACCGCCGTCCTGTTCCTGCTGATTCTGGTGCTGGGCAACGGCATGAAAAAGAAGGTGAAGCTGCGTGCTTGAACTGCGTGACATCAGCAAGGTATACTCCCCCGGCAGCGTAAACGAGCACATCCTGTTCCGGCATTTCAACCTGACCGTGGCGGATGGCCAGTTCATCAGCGTGGTGGGCTCCAACGGCAGCGGCAAAACCAGCCTGCTCAACCTCATCTGCGGCTCCATCCCGGTGGATGAAGGCAGCGTTGTCGTTAACGGCAAGGATATCACCCGCGTGCGCGAGCACAAGCGCTACCGCACCATCGGCCGCGTATACCAGAACCCCGCCATGGGCACCTGCGGCACCATGACGCTGTTGGAAAACATGGCCATGGCGGATAACAAAAACCGCCCCTACAACATCACCCCCGGCATCAACCGCCGCCGGGTGCAGGAGTACCGCGAAATGCTGCGCCAGCTGGGCCTGGGGCTGGAGGACAAGCTGGGCGTTCCCGTAGCCAGCCTGTCCGGCGGCCAGCGGCAGGCGCTCTCGCTGCTGATGACCACCCTCACCCCCATCGAATTCCTCATCCTGGACGAGCACACCGCCGCCCTGGACCCCAAAACCGCCGAGATCATCATGCAGCTGACCGGCCGAATTGTGGCGGAAAAAAAGCTGACTACCCTCATGGTTACCCACAACCTGCGCTACGCCTTGGAATACGGCGACCGTCTGCTGATGATGCACGAGGGGCGCATTGTGATGGATCACGCCGGGGCCGAAAAGCAGGCGCTGCAATTGGAGGATATTCTGGGCAAGTTTAACGAAATCAGCATTGAATGCGGCAACTGATCGTCAAAAGGGCCGGAAACGCATCCGGCTCTTTTTCTGTGCCTTGACCGGTGCGAAATTTGGGATATAATAAGGTAGAATGCGAAAATGTCCGGCTTTTGCCGTTTGAACTGCAAGGAGGAACTATGCCCGCTGCCATTGCCTACCGCCGCGCCCCGCTGCTGGATCCCGCCTATGTACCGCTGAGCGACGCGGCCGTTCACACCGACGGCCTTCAGCAGGAGCTCACCCAACGCGCGCTTGCCATGGTGGATGTCAACCGCATGTCCGCGCTGGACGCCATTGTGGCCACCAAGCTGGGCGGTTACGCCCAAACCCCGCCCATGCCGGATGTGGAGGGCGCATCCGCGCTGCTGCCCGCGCAGGGAAAGCTGTTTGTGGAAACGGTTCGCGCCGCGTCCCTGATTGCCGTGATGAACCAGGACAAGGAGGGCATGCTGCGCGCGCTGGACGCCATGCGCGTGTTTCTGCGGGTGCTTCCGCAGCTGCGCGAGGCGGAGCTGTTTGAAATGGGCGCGGATGCTCTGCGGGTAACGGTGGATCTGTACCGCCGCACGGGTCAGCGCTTTTTGCTGGATCTGCTGGAAAGCCTGCGCTCCCGCCTGCCGGATGTGAGTGGCGTTATGCACATGTTTCCCTTCCAGACGGCCTATCAGATGGAAAAGGGTGTTCATTCCGCGCAGGATCAGGAATACTACGACCGCATGCAGCGCTTTGCCACCGGCAGGCTGATGGCCGACAGCGTATCCATGACGGCGCTGCTTTCGCAGTACAGCGGCAGCGGCCGCGACGCGGCGGCGGCCAAAACGGGGCTTGCGGCGCTCAACCGCTACCATGGCATGCCCAGCGGCGCGTTCTCGGCGGATCCCTATCTGGCGGGGCGCGATCCCGCCCGCTGCGTGGAGCTGGAGGCCGCCTGCGCCCAGGCCGAGGCCTGGCTGGATGCGCTATTGTGCACGGGGGACCTGGTCATGGCCGATCAGCTGGAAAAGCTGCTATTCAACGTGCTGCCCGATCTGCTTACCGACAAGGGCCTTCGGACCCTTTCGCCCACCAACCGGCTGGCCGATGACGACAGCTGCCAGACCGCCGTGGCCCAGCCCGCGGAGGTATCCGCCCTGCTGCGCGCGCTCTATGCCATCCGCCGCGCGGTGTGGCTGAGCCCGGATGATCAGACCATCGCCTGCATGCTGCCGGTATCCGGCGGCTGCGTTACGCGCATGGGCGGCGTGCCGGTGCGGCTGAGCGCGCAGGCAGGCGGCGTGTTCCAGCGCCGGCTCAGCATCCGCGTGGAGTGCCGCCAGCCGGTCAGCTTTACGCTCAGGCTGCGCGTGCCCGCCTATGCCGACGGCGCGCAGCTGTCCATCAACGGCGAAAAGGCGCAATCCGTGCCCCAGGGCGCTGTGAGCGACATCCGCCGTACCTTCCACAACGGCGATGTGATCACCCTGAGCCTGAGCCTGAGCCCCCGGATGGAAACCGGCTACCGCGGCAGCGCCAGCATCTATGTGGGCGCGCAGCTGATGGCGCTTCCCCTGCCCGAAAAGGACATGGCGTGGCGCTATGCTGTGATCCGCTCGCTGCCCATTACCAGCGTGGAGGAGGGCGGCGTGCCCTATGCGCTGCTCACCGCGTGCGAAGCCCCTGCCTGGCAGCAAAAGGGCGGCTTTATCCTGCCGCCGCCCCAGGGCGTGCCCATGGGCGACGCGTATGAATTGACGCTGATTCCCTTCGCAGGCGCCAACGGCCGCATCGCTGCCTTCCCCTGCGTGAGAGAATAAGGAAGGAAATCCATTTGAAAAACGTTCTATGTCTGGCCCCCATGGCCGGCATTACCGACTGGCCCATGCGCGTATTATGCTACCGCATGGGCGCGGATTACGCCTGCTCGGAGATGGTAAGCGCCATTGGCCTGATGTGCGCCAAGCCGCACAACGAAACCTACCGCCGCCTGCTCACCGTGCACCCGGAGGAAACCAACACCGCCGCGCAGCTTTTTGGAAGCGACCCGGTGGTGATGGGCGAAGCCGCCGCGCGGCTGACCGCGCTGGGACGCTTTACCATGCTGGATATCAACATGGGCTGCCCGGCGCGCAAGGTGGTCAGCGGCGGGGACGGCAGCGCGCTGCTGCTGGATCCCGACCGGGCCTACCGGGTGATGGAAGCCGTCCGGCGCAACACCACCCTGCCCTGCACCCTCAAAACCCGGCTCGGCTTTGACGAGGAGCACATGACCGCCATCCATCTGTGCCGCGCTGCCCAGAGCCTGGGCTTTTCGTGGGTGGCCATCCACGGGCGCACCCGGGCGCAGCAGTATTCCGGCACGGCCGACTACGCGGCCATCGGCGAGCTCAAGGCGCAGCTGAGCATCCCCGTCATTGCCAACGGCGACGTCTTTGCCCCGGAGGACGCCGTGCGCATTCTGCAACAGACCCATGCCGACGGCATCATGATCGGCCGCGGCTGCATGGGCAACCCCTGGCTGTTCCGCACGGCGCGCCAGGCGCTGCAGGGCAGGCCCATCCAGAAGGAAACCCTGTCTGAGCGCATCGACACGGCGCTTCTGCAGGCCCAGTGGATGGTGGATTTCAAGGGCGAGCGGCTGGGCATTGTGGAAATGCGCAAGCATGTGGGGCACTACATCAGCGGGCTGCACGGCGCCACCGCCATCCGCCGTCAGGTAAACCTGATGGTTACGCTTCAGGAGATGCGCGCGCTGTTGCAGGCCCTGCGTGAAACGGCTGTACAGGAGGAAGAAGCATGAACAAATCTTTCAAACGCGTCTGCGCGCTGCTTTTGTGCCTGGCGCTCTTGTGCACAACGGCGCTGGCCGAGCCATCCGGCCTGGAATGGGCGTCGGGCGGCTATCTGGATGATTACGAAAATGTGCAGTTCCAGCTGTCCGCGCAGTTTCAGGAGCTGATCCCCTACAGCGGGGATACGCTGGACATGATGAACAGCCTGCTCAACAACCTCAGCGTTTCCGCCCGGCTTTTGGGCAATGAGGATCTGCAGCTGTCCCTGTGCGTGGCGGGCGAGCCCGTGGCAACCCTGCGCGAGGAGCAAACCGCCTCGGGCACAGCGCTTACCACCAGCCTGTTGCCCAACCGCACCCTTGTCAGCAGCGGCTCCGCCATGGATGCGCTCAGCGCAGCCGGGCAGCAGGAACCGGCGTTTGATCTGTTTGCCGCCATCCGGGAGGTGGAGGGCTGCTACCAGGCGCTGACGGACGCCATCCTCCCCTACGCGGAGCAGAAAACGGCCAGCTACAGCATCAAGGACGTGGGCTCCTCCCGCTGGAGCCGCATTGCCCGCCTTACCACCGAGCAGAGCACGGAGCTCGCCCCGCTGATTGCGCAGGTGCTGGGCTGCGGCATGAACGCCGCCTTCCGTGAGCAGCTGGCGGGCATGACCTATCAAAAGGGCTTCATCGTGGGCCTTTACCAAACCAAAAAGGACGGCGACGATCTGGCCGTCTACATCAGGGGCAACGTCACCTTCCCGGACGGGGCCCAGCGCGCCATCAGCTATCAGTGGGCCTTTGGCGTAAACAGCAAGGGCCAGCGCGTGGACACCTACAAATTTCACATGACCAAAAGCAAAACCCCGCGCGACAACCGCGAGATTGACGCCACCTGCAAGCGCAGCACCGAGGAAGGCGTGCTGCTCGTCAACAGTCAGAGCAAGGCCGTCATCCGCGATCCCGAAACCGGCGTTACCACCACCACCACCATCAAGCACAATCTTTCCGGCAAGGACGGCACCATGGAGGGCAGCTATTCCAGCTCGGTCCGCACGGCCCTGGGCGAGGACGCCAGCACCTCCACCTTCACCGTTGCCCCGTCGCTCAAGCTGACTTCCTCCGGGGAGATGGCAACGCTCAGCGGCACGGTACATGTGGAGCAGGCCGAGGGCAAAACCGTACAGCTGAGCCTGGATCTGCTCTTTGCGCAGGAGGAAGCTGCCGGCACGCAGGAGGATCTCCACGCCGTTGCCGACGATCGCCTGCCCCAAAGCAGCCTTACGCAAAACCTGGACTGGGGCGAAAGCAAAACCGCGCAGAAGCAGGCGGCGGAGCCCCCCATCGGCTATACGGCCTACGCCGTGCCCGAAACGGAGACCACCGTGGATCTGGACACCATCCGTTCCGCCACGCGGGACAATCTGATGGATGAAATGGCGCAGCGTCTGGCGGGCAGCCTGCTCAAAGCCATCGTTTCCCTGCCGGAGGAGGCCGCCGCGCTCATCCGCGACAGCATGAGCCAGGAAGACTACGCGGAACTGCTCACCCGGATTGCCGACTAATCAACCCCTGTACAAAGGAGGGTATCCCATGAGGCGTTTTCTTGCATTGCTGCTTTCCCTTGTGCTGCTGGCCGCGCCCACGCTTGCAGAGGAATATACCGTGGCGGAAAAGCTGTACAAGCAGCTTTGGGCGGGCAGCGGGTTCAGCGGCACGCTGAGCGTGACCATTGACAGCCCCGCCTTCAAAACCGCGCGGCCCATTACCGTGGCTGCGGATTACATCTATGTGCGCGAAACCGAGCAAACCGACGCCGCGCACCGGCTGGATTGCACCCTGATGGATGGCGAAAGCGCTTTAAGCGCGGCCTATGCGCAGTGGAAGGATGGAACGCTTTCCTTCCAGGCGGATGTGCTCAGCCCCGACTGGTTTACGCTGGATACGGCAGGCCACAGGGAAGCCGCCGGAGAGGCCGCGCAGGAAGCCGCGCGCAAAACCGGCGCGCCCGCACTTGCGCAGCTGCTGATCGCGGGCTCGGCCGTTTTGCGCGGCAACAGCGCGCTTGCGGATGCGCTGGAGCCCTACCTGACCCGCATGGACGTATGGATCGAGGGCTACCGTCAGGATGCGGCCCTGAGCCGGCTTGCGGACGGCACCACCGTGATGCAGGTCGACTATCTGCTCAATCCCGCGGCCATCAAGGCGCAGGTAAAGCAGCTGATCGTGGACGTGCTCAACGACGAAAAGCTTTTGCCCCTGCTGGCTGAAGCCATGGACGATGAAACGTTAGCCCTGTACCTGAACCCCGCCCTGCAAAGCTGGTATTTTGACGCGGTGGATTCCCTGCCCTTCCCGGGCGATTTTACCCTGAGCCGCACCCTTGCCATGACCGGCGAAACCCTGGAGCTGCACCTGTCCCTGCCCCTGTATGATGCGCAGACGGGCGTAGTCACCCTTTCCTACGACCGCACCAGGGGCGCGGGCGACCTGCCGGATGAAAACACCATCCGCCTGGAAAGCGCCGACACCGTAACCGTCCTCACCTATCAGGAATACAGCAGCATGACCGGCGTAAAGGTGGTGCAGGGCACGCTGTCCAGCCAGCCCGCGCAGGATTTTGCCGTGGATGAGGACGGGGCCCTGACCGCCGTGGCTTTTACCCTGAAGCAGTCCGTAGCCGAATCCGTCAACGCCGAGGGGCGGGATGTTTACGCCTGCGAATATGCGCTCAGCCTTGTCCCGGCGGAGGGCAGCGCGCTTTCCTTTGCGGATACCGAGCTAATGCTGAACGCGCAGCTGATCAGCAAACCCCTCAAATCCGCCGCGACGGCCGTAACGGCCACGCTGAGCATCACCCGGGGCGAAACCTCCGTTCTTCTTTCGCTGGATGGAGCCTCCCGCAAAAAATGGGAGCCCGAGGCCGTTGCGCAGGGAATTGCCCTTGCCTCCCTGCAGGACGAGGCGCTTTCCTCCCTGCTGCCCGGTGCCGCGCTGCGCGGCCTGGCCGTGCTCAAGCCGTTTATGGCGGAACAAACCACCCAGAACCCTTGAGCGCCCCTGTCCCAATCCAAAAACCACCCGAATGAGTTTTGTCAATCGGGTGGTTTTTTGCTTGGGAAGGGGTAGCATCCTTCCCCGCTTTCTGATATGATGATGGAAAACCAGCCGTTCAACCGGCTGCTTGCGCAGGGGGATTGCCATGGAACGGATAGACGCCTTTGAACAGATGCTTGCAGACCTCAAAAAGCAGGCCGCCTACGAAACGGAGCAGATGGAAAAGCTCAAAGCCGCCGGAAAAGAAAAGACTGCAACCTACCGGCAGCTTTTTGGCAACTGCTTTTTCTACAAACAAATGCTGAATCTGTACAAAAAGTACGGCCTGATTGACTGAGCAATCAAGAGTTGAAGGGGTGACAGGATTGGATTTTGATGCTTTCGTACACGACATTGTCAGCAATCATTGGCAGGTGCACGGCGTTGAGGTGTACTGCGACGGACAATTGACGTATTCCTTGGGAGATACATGCAATACAAGGTATCCCATCTACTCTGCAACGAAGAGCCTTCTTTCCGTAGCCGTCGGAATTGCCTGGGATCAGGGAAAACTTGATCTTCAAAAAAGCATCCTCGATTATCTGCCTGAACGGGCCGTTGCACAGATGGTTCAGAATCAGCGGGATGCCTATCGGAAAATAACGCTGCACCGTCTGCTGACAATGTCTGTGGCGGGTTACCCCTTCCGCCCGGAGGGTGACAGCTATCTTCAGTTTTCGCTGGACTGCCCCATTCCTGCGCCGGAAAGCCCGCAGTTCCATTACAGCAATATTCCGGCATATCTGATGGGTGTCGCATTGACCGAAGCACTGCAGGAGGATGCATGGGCATTCATCAACAGAAACATTTTGGATCCGCTGCACATCACAGGTGCCGAATACACCCGGTGTCCCGACGGATATTTCTACGGCGCGTCGGGGATGAAACTATCCGTGAATGATGTAAGCCGGATCGGTCTGCTGCTCTACAATGGCGGAATGTTTGAAGGAAACAGGATTGTTTCAGAAGACTATCTAAAAAGGGCCACTTCCGTCCAACAGACGAACCGCGAGGGCGGATATGGATACTTTTTCTGGAAATACAGGGATGGCTTCTGTATCAGCGGCAAGTGGAAGCAACGGTGTTATATCCTTCCCAAACAAAAACGCATGATCACCTTCCTCAGTGACATTCCTGATGATTCTGATCATCTGATTCCGAGCATGGAAAAGAACCTTCTCGGCCTGTGGTAAATTCCATTTTTTCAGAATGCGGAGAAGAATTTGGAAAACAAAATCGCATATTATCCTGCGCGTCTGCCGGGCGTATCGTTCTGCGGGGCAGCATGCTGCTCCGTACAGACTGTCGAAAAACTTTTCGGGAGTTGTCAGAGGGGCCGCAGCCCCTCTGACT
>JAEDGL010000107.1 GCA_016297535.1 Clostridia bacterium
AGGCGTTGGGCAGCACGAAGCGCGCGTCCTCATTGCTCTTTTCGCCCGCCGCGCCAAGGCGCTGCTGCCAGTCCTCGTACCAGCGCTGCATCTGGGCCATCTGGCCCTCGTACTGCGCCACCGCGTCCTCGCCCAGCGCCTGGATGGACGGGGGCACGATGTAGCCAAAGCCGTTGGCATAGCTGACATAGCGCTGGCTCTGCACGCTGAAGGAGGCGATGCGGTGCCGGGTGAGCTGCGCCAGCAGCACGCGGCTGACGCCCTCCGCCAGGAAGGTGAAGGACACATGCTCCAGCACGCTTTCATGCCCCATGGACATGATTTTTTCCACAAAGGCGCGTTGATCCTTTTCTTCAATGGCGGTAAGCAGCTTTTCCACATCGCCGCCGGCATAGCACAGCCGCGCGCCAAGGGCGGTCAGCGCCTCGGGATCCACGGTGTGGCGCACCAGCTTTACCTTCTGGGTACATCTGGGCATGGGGTATTCCTCCCGTATCATTCGTTTTCGGTCAGTTTATACAGCTCCAGAATCCGCTCCTGCCGGCCGGTGAGGTACAGATAGCCCAGCAGCGCCTCCAGCGCGGTTGCGCGGCTGTAGGCGTAGGGATCCTGATTTTTGGGCACATCGTGACGGGCATGCGCGTTTTGCCCCCGGCGAAAAACATCCGCTTCCTCCGGGGTAAGATGCGGCTCCACAAGCGCCGCGCAGCGCGCCTGAGCGCCCGCGTTTACCCGCTGCACGGCCAACCGGTGCAGCGCGCCTGCCCTGGCCTGCGAAAAAAGCAGCTGCTGGCGCGTAAGCAGATCCCACACGGTATCGCCCACAAAGGCCAGCGAAAGCGGATTTTTCAGCCGCGCCTGCTGCGCGGAAAGCGGCTGAGGCAACAAGGTCAAGGAAACAACGCCTCGCTTTCGTGCACATTGGTGCAGTATCCATGATAGCACGAAAACGCTTGATTTACAACCGCTTTGACGTACTTTTCCAAACCGTTTTCGCCCTCAGCTCCAGCCAGCTTTCCAGCCCGTCGGCCACGGCCTGGGCGATGCGGCGCTGATAGGTTTCGTCCAGCAGCAGCTTTTCCTCCGCCGCGTTGGATAAAAAGCCACATTCCACCAGCGCGGCGGGCAGGCCGGTGTTGCGAAGCACATAATAATCTCCCGCGTTGGCCTGGCGCGGCCTGGACGGACAAAGGATGCGGACGAGGGATTCCTGCAGCGCCCCGGCCAGCAGCCGCCCCGCGTCCGCGCCGCGCTGGTAAAACACCTGCGGCCCGCTTTCGCGCCGGTCCCTGTACTCGTTGAGATGAATGCTGAGAAACACATCCGCCCCCGCCTCCTCGGCCAGATCCAGCCGCTTTTGCAAATCGGCGCGCTTGCGGGCTTTGCCGCTGCCCTCCCGGCTGAGGCATACGTCCTGCGTGCGGGTAAGCACCACGCTTGCGCCGCGCTCGGTCAGCGCCTGCTCCACCGCCTGCGCAATCTGCAGGGTCAGCTCCTTTTCCCATACGCCGCTGTCGCGGGCGCGCGCGCCGCCATCATAGCCGCCGTGGCCGGGATCGATTGCCACGGTGAGGCCCTGGAGCGACCCGCCCGATACGGTCGCAACCTCCTGCTCCGGGTTCATCCACAGCCCCAGCGCAATGAACGACAGCACAATCAGCGTGCCAATGCGTAATCTTTGCAGGCGATTTGTTACAAGCCTCGCAGTGAATTGTTTCATTTTCTTTCCTCCTTTTTTGCTTTTTTATATCAATGTCCAAAACGGATTTTATTTGCTCCAGATCTTCCTTTTCGATTGTGGAAAAACGGCTTCGGGAAATTGCGCGAATGCCGCTGAAGCAAGGCTTTGCGGGATGGCCGGGTTTTCCACGCCCTGCTCGCCGGGATGGTTGAAAACCCACCTGGATTTTATGCAGTCATGCGATGGAAGATACTTGGGATTTCCACAGTTTCCACATGGTTTTCCACAGAAAAAGCCTTGATTTTGCTTGCAAAAACGCATTGATGTGGAAAACTCGATGTGGAGATTCCTCTGCATAATGAGTTTTCCACATACGGAACCTCTGTGGAAAACCATGGTCTTTTTGTGGAAAACTCGAGGAAAAAGTTATGACTGTTTGCAATGGTTTATGACCCATTTGTAACATTTGCGCAGACTCCAGGACGATTGCAAACGTAATTTGTTATTTGGTTTCTTTTTAGTCCTCATTTTCCATCAAACCGGATGGAGCTCCTGCGCCCCCGGCAGGACAAGCGGGCCCGGGCGTCGAATGAAAGCAATACGTCATTTTTTGTGCATATCAACGGAGGCAACGTCATGAGTCAGTTTCTGGCCCCCATTAACTACGACCGCGCGCGCGATGTGCTGCGCCGCCTCAGCTTTTACACCGCCTATACGCCCGCCGGAGCGCAGCAGGCGCTTTCGGTGCTCCGGCAGCGCTATCCGTCCATTTTTCAGCGCATGGAGGAAAAGAGCTTCCAAAACGGCGCCATCCTGCTGGAAATGTCCGGCGGCACGCATGCGCCGCTGATTTTTGTATCCCATCTGGATGCGCCGGCCGCCCCCGAAACAGCCGAATGCGCGCATGAGCACCCCATGGGCGTGCCGCTTTCGCGCGCGCATCTGGTAACGCTTCTGGAGGCGCTGGAGGCGCTGCTTAACGAAGGCTATCTGCCCGGCGGCGATCTGATACTGGCGCTCAGCTTTGACGGCCTCAGCGGCGGCGCGGGCGCAGCGGCCATTGCCGCGCATCTGAAGGCGCGCAGCATTGTTCCCTGTCTGGTTTTGGACTATGGCGGGTATGCTACCATGGACGCCTTCCGCACCTATCTGCCCAAAAACGCGCCGCTGGCGCTGATTGGCATTACCGAAAAGGGTGAGCTGCAGGGTGTTGTAGCAGCGGACGAGGCCGTAGCCGCGCGGCGGGCCCTGCGCCGTCCCCTGGATGAGCTGCTGCGCGCCGGGCAGCGGCTGGTGCGCCGTCCGCATCACGCCAGGCTGTGCAAGGCCAGCGAGCAAATGCTGCAGGCGCTTGGCGCCAGGGCGCCCCTGTTGCAGCGCTGGCTGGTTGGCCATCCCCGGCTCACGTTTCCGCTGATCCGGCATTTGTGGCGCAAGCGCGCCATTATGCGGCAGTTTTTCTGGTCGGAGCGCACCATCTACGCGCTGTCGGCCGGCGGCAGCCCGCAGGATCCCGCCCCGCGCGGGGAGCTGTTCGTCCGCCAGACGCTGATTCCCGGCCAGAAGACGGACGGCTACCGCCGGCATCTGCGCGCGCTGGTGCGAAATGCCGATCTCAGGCTTTCCTTCCCCGTGTCGCTTGACGCCAGCGCGCGCTCCGAGCCCCGGGGCGAGGCGTGGGACGCGCTTTCCACCGCCATCGAGATCCAGTTTGACCGCGTGGTCATCGTGCCCTGCCTGAGCCCCTTTGTAACCGATGGCCGGTTCTACGCCCCGCTGGGCGGCAACGTCTACCGTTTTTCGCCGTTTCTGGTAACGGGAGACGAGGCGCTGCGGGGCCTGTGCACCGTAACGGATGCTACGCTGCAAACCGCGGTGCAGTTCTTCCGCTCGATGCTCTCCATCTAACCCGGGGGAGGTTGTTTTTTGGCTGGTCTCCTTTATTTTGCGCTTTTCCTTGCGGGCGGCGTGTTCATTGCCCGCATGCTGCTTCCGCGCGTCCGCCCCATCAAAAGGGCGTATCTGGGCGTTTCGCTGGGCGTGCTTTTGCTGATGTGGCTGCCGGTGCTGTGGGCGTATGCGTTTTGCTTTGGCGCGCTTTCGCATGCGCTGGCCGCGGGTACCCTGCTGGGGCTGTGCGGCGTTTCGTGGGCGGCGCGCGACCGGAGGGATGCCCTTTGCTTTGATGAAAGGGAGTGCCGGTCGCTGCGCACGCTTTTGCTGCTTGTGCTTCCGCTGTGCGTGCTGGGCGGCTATCTGCAGTACACGCATTCCATCCGCCAGGCGGCGGACGGCAGCCTGCACGTAGGGCAGAGCACCTACGGCGATCTGTCGCTGCATCTGGCGGTGGCCACCAGCATTGTGGGGGCCCGGTTTCCGCTGCACAACAGCCTCATGCTGGGCGCGACCATGGCCTATCCCTACCTGGCGGATTCCATCGCCTCCACCCTGCTGGTGTTTGGCATGAAGCTCAACCACGCCATGGCCGTCACCGGCACGCTGATGATGGCGCTGGTGTTTTTTGGCTACGCGCTGTTGTGCATGCAGCTGTGCCGGTGGAAGGGCGCGGCGGCGCTTGCGTTTTTTCTTTTGTTTCTCAACGGCGGCCTGGGGTTTTTCTACACCATCGACGCCACGGTGGAAAACGGCGTGGTAACCGGCTTTGGGGATCATCTGCGCACCGTCATGGAGGGGTATTACCAGACCCCCACCAACCAGCCGGACCCGCACAATCTGCGCTGGGTCAACCTGATCTGCGATATGCTGCTGCCCCAGCGCGGCATTCTGGGCGGCTGGACCATGCTGATGCCCGCGCTCAACCTGCTGCTTCCCCCGCTCACCCGGCGGCGCATGCCCGGCCTGCGCGCGCTGGTGCTGCTGGGGCTGTTTGCCGGCGGCCTGCCGCTGATTCACACGCACAGCTATCTGGCGCTGGTACTGTTCAGTGCGGGCGCGTGCGCGTATCATGTGATCACCGCCAGGGGAGCCCGGTGGCAGGCGTTTCGTCCGTGGCTGATTTACGGGGCCATTGCCGCCGCGCTGTCGCTGCCGCAGCTGATTGCCTTTACCTTTGTGCAGGCCACGGGCAGCGATCATTTTCTGCGCTTTCAGTTCAACTGGTGCAACAACCGCGGCGGCGGGGGACTGGTGGATGGGTACCTGTGGTTTTACATCAAAAACATCGGCCTGCCCTATCTGCTGATTCTGCTGGCCCTGTGCCGCCGGAAACCCCGGGGACAGGCCCTGCCGGACGAATGCTACCAGAACCGGCTGATTGCCTGCGGCGCGTTTCTGATTTACGGCGTGGCGGAGCTGATTCTGTTCCAGCCCAACGAGTACGACAACAACAAGCTGCTGTATGTGTGGTTTCTGCTGTGCCTGCCCATGGCGGCGGATTACGCCCTGGAGGTGTGGCAGCGCCTGCGCGGCCTTGGGGGACGGCGGCTGATTGCCGCGGGCTTTGTAGTGGTGTGCTTTTCCTCCGCCGCGCTTACGGTGGCGCGCGAATGTGTGAGCGATTATCACGCCTATTCCGCCGTGGATGTGGAAACGGCGGAATACATTGAGCAGCACACCCCGCCGCACAGCGTGTTTCTCACCGGCAACCAGCACCTAAACCCCGTCAGCTCCCTGGCCGGGCGCACCATTTTGTGCTCCAGCGACCTGTACCTGTATTTTCACGGCTTTAACACCGGGGAGCGCCGCGCGGAAATAACGGCTTTTTACGCCAATCCCGCCCAAAACCTTGACCTGCTGCGCAAGTATCAGGTACAATACATCTATGTCAGCCCCTACGAGCGCAGCCAGCAGCTTCTGGACGAGGACGCGCTGGAACGCCTGTTCCCGCTTTTGTTTGAAACCGCGGGGGGGCACAACCGCATTTTCGAGGTGCCGGAGGAATACCGCAAATGACACGCTTTCTGCGCTACGCCATGGAGCACGGCCGCAAGATCCGCGCCGTGTTTGTGCTTAACGGACAGCTGATGCAGAAAACCGTTTCCGTTGCCGGCTATCAGGACGAAAGCGTCTCCCTGTGCTTTGACGGCAAAAAAAAGCCGGTGGTGCTGCCCATGGCGGATCTGCTAAGCTGCGATTACGCCCGCGGCGACCACGGCGAGGAATAGGAGAGGATGAAACCCCATGATTCGCAAAATCCAGAGCTGGCTGGAAAGCCACCAGAAGGAATACGAGCTTCTGCGTTACCTGATCGCCGGGGGCCTGACCACGCTGCTCAGCCTGATCGTAAGCTACGGCATGTGCTTTCTGCTGGCCGAGCGCCCGCCCTACAGTGGCCGCCTGACCGGCTGGATCATCGATTCCATCAACTGCGCCACGCCCGCGCAGCTTTCCATTGCCAACACGGTTTCGTGGATCATTGCGGTGCTGTTTGCCTTCTGGATCAACCGCGTGATGGTGTTTCAGGTAAAGGGCGGCAGCACGGCCAAAATCGGCACGGAGCTGGTGCAGTTTGCGCTGGGCCGGCTGCTGAGCTTTGTGCTGTTTGAGCAGGGCATTATGCTGCTGCTGAAATGGCTGGGCGTAAGCAATGTGATCAACCGCATCATCGTGCTGATTTTTGTGATGGTGTTCAACTACGTGATCAGCAAATTCTGGATTTTCAAAAAGGGCTGAAAGCCCGCACAAGCGCATAGCATACCGCCCCGTGAAGCGCCCGCATGGCCAGCAGCTTCGCGGGGCGGATGCTTTTTTCCAGAAACAGCAGGTTCTGCAGCCATATGCTAAGCCCACCAAAGCCGCACAGAGCGCTGAGCAGCGCCTGCGGATGCGTGCAGGTGCGGATAACGCTGTTTGATCCTCCGCCAATTTCCATCACTGCCCACAAAACAGCCAGCCAATCCGCATGGCGCGCCGTCCATGCGGGAAAAATAGCCCCGAGCAGGCTGCGTACAAGCGCTGCCGCCACCGAGAACACCATCATCGCTCCGCACACACACAAAAGCGACTGCGCGCTTTGGGCAATGGCCTGCGGCAGGGCGGTTTTGTCAGCCGGGGTCCGCCGCGCCGCCGCTGCGGGGGCTTTGTCCGCTGTTGAAAGAACGCGCCACAGGCCCGCCGTAACCGCCGCGCCAAGCCAGTGCAGGCCCAAAAGCAGCCAGCCGTCCCGGGCGCTTTCCAGCCAGCCTGCCAGCGTGCCGGTAAAAAACATGGGACTCATCACCCCCGTCAGGCAAAGCAGGCACTCCCAATCCCTTTCCGAAAACGCCTCCCGCCTTCCTACGGCGCGCTGCGCCGACGCGGGCGAGCCCGCCGCAAACGAAAACAGCGTAAGCTCCAGCCATCGCCCCAGAGAGGAACGTTCGTATTTTGTGCAATCCGGCAGCATTTTGCCCAGCACCATCATCGGCAGCAGCGCGGGCAGCACTCCGTTTACAAAGCAGCGCGCGGCCGCGAGCGCCGCAGCCATGGCGGCATGCGAGAAAACAAGCAAACCCAGCATGAGCCCAGCGCAAACGATTGCCATCAATTTTTCCACATCCTCCCGTCCGCTGCTTGATTTTATGCCCTGCTCCTGCCCAAAACGCCTGGAAAAGGATGGAACTTTTCTGCAGAAATCGACAAAAGGTTTGGTTTTTTGCGTTTACACTCTTTTCATGTAAGGGGTTTTGGGGTATACTTGTGTTGTTTCTCTATCCATCATCACGGCGAAGCGCAAGAAGGAGAATGACTGTGACGGATTTTGTAAGCAACTGGAACAATGAACTTCTGACCCGCCCTCTCGGCCCTCTCGGAATCATTGCCATGCCCGGCTGCGAGGAGACTGCAAAGAAGATCAACGACTACCTGATGAAATGGTACGAGCAGCAGGAAGCGCTGGAGGATATGCCCCTGTACGCGCAGATGGGCGCCAACCGCGAAAACTTCCTGATCGAAGTTCATTGTCCCCGGTTCGGAACGGGCGAAGGCAAAGCCATCATCAAGGATTCTGTCCGCGGCTATGATATCTACATTCTGTGTGACCCCGGTGCTTACAATGTAACCTTCAAAATGTACGGCATGCAGGTGCCCATGTCTCCCGACGATCATTATCAGGATCTCAAGCGTGTCATCGCCGCGATCGGCGGCAAGGCCAAGCGCGTAAGCGTGATTATGCCCTACATGTACGAGGGCCGTCAGCACCGCCGATCCAGCCGTGAAAGCCTCGACTGCGCCATGATGCTGCAGGAGCTGGAGGGCATGGGCGTTGCCAACATCATCACCTTCGACGCGCACGACCCCCGCGTGCAAAACGCCATTCCCTACGCCAGCTTTGAAAGCTTTATGCCCAGCTACCAGATTTTGAAAGCCCTGTTCCGCGAGCAGAAGGATCTGCGCATCGACCGCAACCATATGATGATCGTAAGCCCCGACGAGGGCGCGCTGGACCGCAACATCTTCTACTCCTCGGTGCTGGGCGTTAACATGGGCTTTTTCTACAAGCGCCGCGACTACACCCGCGTGGTCAACGGCCGCAACCCCATCATCGCCCACGAATATCTGGGCGATAGCGTGGAGGGCAAGGATATCCTCGTTTCCGATGATATCATCTCCTCGGGCGATTCCATCCTGGATCTGGCCCGCCAGCTGAAAAAGCGCAAGGCCAACCGCATCTTTGCCGCCGCTACCTTCGGGCTGTTCACCAATGGCATCGAGGCCTTCAACCAGGCCTACGAGGAGGGGCTGATCCACCGCGTCATCTCCACCAACCTTACCTACTGCAGGCCCGAGCTGCGCGAGGCGCCCTGGTTTATCGAGGCGGATATGAGCAAGTACATGTCCTACATCATCGCCACCCTCAACCACGACCGCAGCCTGAGCAAGCTGCTCACCCCCTACGACCGCATCAAAAACCTGCTGGGCCGCTATCAGGAGCAGCAGACCGCCAACGGCTTCCGTCTGGTGTAAGCCAAAAACACAAGCCCGCCTCCAACAACCATGTGGAGGCGGGCTTCAAGCTGTCGATCAACCCTCTGGGAGGCGTCGGAGGGCCGCAGCCCTCCGACTCTTG
>JAEDGL010000108.1 GCA_016297535.1 Clostridia bacterium
GCCCTCCGACACCTCCCAGAGGGTTTATCGACAGGCCCTCTTTCATTTTTTTCAAATGGGGATGAGAAAATTGCGAATCCTTTTCTACAGCTGATAAACGGCAACAATCTCGTCCCCGCACATCTCGCCGTTTTCCACAAATCCAAAGCGTCTGTAAAGGTCGCGTGCCCGGGTGTTTTCCGGCTCGTAGGACAGCCAGATCTTTTCTGCTTTGCCCAGGGGAAAGGTTCTGACAAACGCAATCACCGCCTCAAGCGTTTGCCTGCCGTAGCCCTTTCCCTGATGCTTTTTGTCAATCATCAGCCGCCACAGGCTGTAGTTGTTTTTGATCAGCTCGCTCTCGTCCTCGTTGCTGACGGTTCCCTTTCCGATCATCACAAAGCCGACCAGCTCCTGATCGTGATAAATGGCAAAGGGAAGCGCGTTGTTGCCCTCGTTGCGGGTTGCAAACGCTTCTGCCAGACTTTCCACATTTTTGGCAACAAAATGCTTCTGTTCGTCAAAGGGCTCCAGCAGGCAGACCGGCCAGATGTTTCGGCTGGTAATCTCTTCAAATCGGATCATTGTTTCATCCTCGAAAGGCTCATTACAGGCTCAGCTCATCCGGCGACAGGCTGAAGCTGGGCACAAATTCGGCCATGAAGGCCTGCACCTCGGGCAGGTCGAAGGCGCCGATGCTTTGGCGGATGGTGGCCTTGGCCTGCATAAAGTCGCGGTTACCCATTTTTTCCTCCTCAATGCACTTGAGGTAGGCGCTGATGCGGTCTGCGGCCTTGACCAGCTTCCATTCGTAGGCGGTTTCGTCCGGCTGCACATAGGGAGTAAAGCAGGGACGCAGATCCTCCGGCAGCATCTCCAAAAGCTGCTCCTTCGCATGCCTTTCCAGCTCGCCGTAGGCATCCTGAATGCTGGGGGTTTTGTATTTGACGGGCGTGGGCAGATCGCCGGTGATCACCTCGCCTGCATCGTGGTACAGCGCAAGCATCACCACCCGCTCTGGATCCACCTCGCGGCCGAAGCGCACCCTGCCAAGCGCGGCAAGGCCGTGCGCAATCAGCGCGGTCTGCATGCTGTGCTCCATATCGTTTTCGGGCACGGTGTTGCGCATCAGGCCCCAGCGGCGAATCAGCTTCATCCGATCCAGATAAGCAAAAAAGTGGTTCATTTTCAACGCCCCTTTGTATACAGAAAACGCCGCGCAGAGAAGGTTTCTGCGCGGCGCATCCTTGGATTACAGCACGTTTGAGCTGGTGCACTCCACATAGACGCTGCCGTCCTTGCGGCGCGTCAGCTTGGCCTTGTTGCCGGCACCATCGTCAATGGTCATCTTTTCAATTTCGTTCAGGGTAAGGAAATTGACAACATCGCTTTCCACAAAAGCCACCCAGTTCTTGCGGTCGCGCTGGGGCTTTTCCACGGAATCGGCGGTCATCTCTTCCAGGGTTTTGCGTTCGTCGGACATGTGCGTATGTCTCCTTTTCTCATACTGGAGTTTTATCATACCGCATTTGTCCGCGAAAAGCAAGCCTCACCCGCCGATGGGTTCAAAATCCTCCGCACCGTGCTTGCACAGGGGACATACGAAATCCGGCGGCAGCTCCTCGCCCTCGTACTCGTAGCCACAGATGCGGCAGCGCCAGCCGCGCTTTTCCTGCTGCTTGGGCTGGGGCTTGGGCTTTACATTGGCAAAGTAGTAGCTGTAGGTCATGGAAGGCTCCGCGCTCAGCTTGTCCGCCTGGGTGACCGAGGCGATAAACAGCAGATGCGTGCCGCAGTCAATGACCTGCTCCACCTTGCCGGAGATCAGCGCATTGGACAGCTGGGGCAGATAGCGCAGGCCGTTTTCGCTGGCGGGCTCATCGGAGCCGGCAAATTTGTCCACATCGCGGCCGCTCTGGAAGCCGAAACGGCGGAAAACATCCATCGTGGCGGATTCGGTCAGAATGGAAATGTTGAAGATGCCACTTTGCTGGATGGCGGAGCAGGTGTGGTTCTGCTTGTTCACGCTTACGGCAATGCGCAGAGGATCGGAAGTCAGCTGCATTACGCTGTTGGAGATGCAGCCGCAGTCCCGCTGGCCGTCGTGGGAGGTGAGAACATACAGGCCGTAGCTGATATTGAACAGGGCGGTTGGATCAAGTGCCATCAGAATTGCCTCCTTTATGAAATCAGGTGCCTTTTGTCAATGTACCCGCAAAACGCCCTGTTGAAACCGGGTTTTTGTGATATAATGGCAATCAATCCAGCAAAGGAGGCGGTGACCATGTGGGCTGAAACGGCCTATCCCGGGGAGAAAAAACAGATGTATGAGCTGCTTGCGCGGCAGCTTTCCGGGCTGGTGGAGGAGGAGCGGGAGAGAATCCCCAACCTGGCAAACGCGAGCGCGCTGCTTGCCGGAGCGCTTGAGCAGATCAACTGGGCAGGCTTTTATCTGATGAAGGACGGCATGCTGGTGCTTGGCCCCTTTCAGGGAAAGCCCGCGTGCATCCGCATCCCTGTCGGCCGCGGCGTGTGCGGCACGGCGGCAAAAACGCTTCAAATTCAGCGGGTGGCGGATGTTCACCTGTTTCCGGGGCATATCGCGTGCGACGCGCAGTCGCAAAGCGAGATTGTGATTCCCATGCTGGCCCAGGGAAGGCTGGTGGGTGTTCTGGATATCGACAGCCCGGTTACCAACCGTTTTGATGAGCAGGATGAGCAGGGATTGCAGACATTGGTGGATATTTTGACCCGCGCCTGCCAATGGCCCGCCTGAACCGGCGCAAAACACTTGCTTTTTCGCCCTTCTCGTCGTACAATAACGGAGTCCTGCGATTCGTGTCAGGCAGAGTAGCTGCAAGCGCGTTAAGTGTTCATGAACGGGGAGTTGTCATGAAACGAAGCCTGGAAAGGCGCGGTGGTTGCGGCGCATCCCGCTGTCTTGGTGCTGCCTCCTGCGAGTCGAAAACGAGAACGGGAGGTTTTTTGGTATGCTGAAAAAAACGGAACGCAACGGAAAAATGCTGTCTACGGAAAAGCTGACGATGCTTGCGCTGCTGACGGCGCTGCAGGTGGTTTTGGGAAACCTGACCCAGATTCCCTTTGTGGGCAAGCAGTTCAATTTCGGGTTCCTGCCCATTGCGGCAGCCGGTGCGCTGCTTGGGCCCGTGCCCGCGGCCATCGTGGGCGCGCTGGGCGATCTGATCGGCGCCCATCTGTTTCCGGCAGGGGCGTATTTCCCCGGCTTTACGCTGACCGGGGCCATCGTGGGCCTGCTGTACGCGCTGCCGCTGTACCGCAGGCAGCCCAGCTGGCTGCGTGCGGCAATCGCGGTGCTGCTGGGGATGATTCCCAACCTGTTCCTGAATTCCCTGTGGCTGAGTATGCTGTATACCAAGAGGGCATACTGGGGCTGGGTTACCACCCGCGCGGGCAGCTATCTTGTGGAGATCCCCGTGCAGGCGGTGCTGGTCTATCTGTGCCTGCAGGGGCTGAGCCGGTTGAATCTGCCTGCCTCCATCCGTCTGCCCCGAAAGGAGAAAAAGGAATGAGATTCAGCAAAAAGGCCGTTCTGGCCGGGCTGGAAAACCTGTATCCGGATGCCGGGCCGGAGCTGCACTTTACCAACCCCTACGAAACCCTTGTGGCCGTCATGCTCTCCGCCCAGTGCACGGACAGGCAGGTGAACAAGGTAACCCCTGCGCTGTTTGAACGCTACCCCACGGTGGAAAGCATGGCCCAGGCCAGTGTGGAGGATGTGTATGCCATGGTCAAAAGCTGCGGCTTTAAAACCAAGGCATCCAACATTGTGGAGGCCTGCCGTCTCATCATGCAGCGGCACGGCGGCGAGGTGCCGGGCGACATGAAGGCGCTGATGGATCTGCCCGGCGTGGGCCAGAAAACGGCCAACGTCGTTTTGGCCAACGCCTTTGGCATTCCCACCATTGCGGTGGATACGCATGTATTTCGCGTAAGCAACCGGATCGGCCTTGCGCAGGCCAAAAACGTGGAGGAGACGGAGCGCCAGCTGCAAAAGGCCATTCCCCAAAAGGACTGGGTCAAGGCGCACCACTGGCTGATCTTCCATGGCCGCAGGGTGTGCCATGCGCGCAATCCCCAGTGCGCCTCCTGCGCCATTCAGCCGCTTTGCAGGGCGGCCCAGGCGGAGGGCGGCGCGGTCAGCACCCCCAAAGCCACCAGAAAGGCCGGTACGGACGGGGCTACCCTCTGAAGCCCCATAATAGAGAAGGAGTTTGTTTGATGGCGTCATTTGTTGATCGGGTAAGGATTACCGCAAAGGCTGGCAACGGCGGCAACGGCTGCGTCAGCTTCCATCGTGAAAAGTTTGTGCAAAACGGCGGCCCGGATGGCGGCGACGGCGGCAACGGCGGCGATATTGTGCTGTATGCCGATCCCAACATGCACACCCTGCTGGACTTTCGCTTTCACAGCAAGTACATGGCGGAAAACGGCGTGGACGGAAGCGCTGGCCGCTGCCACGGCAGGCGTGGTCAGGATTTGATCATCAAGGTGCCGGTCGGCACGGTATTCCTGCGCGCGGAGGATGGCGCCGTGGTAGCTGATATGAGCCAGCCCGGCGCCAGCAAGGTGCTGCTGCATGGCGGCCGCGGCGGCCATGGCAACCAGCATTTTGCCACGCCCACCCGTCAGGCACCCAATTTTGCCAAACCCGGCATCAAAACCGAGGTGCACGAGTTCCGCCTGGAGCTGAAAACCATTGCCGATGTGGGGCTGGTAGGCTTTCCCAACGTGGGCAAGAGCACCATTCTGGCCACGCTGACGGCGGCAAAGCCCAAGATTGCCAACTACCACTTTACCACGCTCACCCCCAATCTGGGCATCGTCAAGCGCTACGAAACGGATTTTGTGCTGGCGGATATTCCCGGCCTGGTGGAGGGCGCCAGCGAGGGCGTTGGCCTGGGGCACGATTTTCTGCGCCATGTGGAGCGTACCCGGCTGCTGCTGCATGTGGTGGATGCCGCAGGCAGCGAAGGGCGCGATCCGCTGGATGATTTCCGCATCATCAACGAGGAGCTGCAAAAGTACGGCGAACCCATCGGCCGTCCGCAGCTGGTAGTGCTCAACAAGTGCGATCTGATCTACGATTCCGATGAGATCAAAGCGCTTCAGCAAAAATTTGAAGCCATGGGCTACAGGGCCTTCCCCGTAAGCGCCGCCCAGCGCCGCGGCTTTGATGAACTGCTGGACGAGGTGGTGCGCCTGCTGCCGGAGCTGCCCCCGCCGCTCATCTTTGCAGAAGAGGAAATTGAGGAAATCAGCGCTGTGCCGGACGATGGCTTTACCATCCGCCGCGAGAACGATGTGTTCTATGTGGAGGGCGCGGCCATGCAGCACTTTATCGACAGCGTCAACTTTGACGACGAGGAATCCCTCAACTGGTTCCACCGTACCCTGCGCGACAAGGGCATTATTCAGGCGCTGCGCGACAAGGGAGCGGGTGAGGGCAGCACCATTGCCATTGGCGATATGGAATTTGATTTTATCGACTAAGCCCCGCCTTTGTCCCGATACAGAAAAGGAGAACAACCAAGCATGCTTACCAGCAAACAGCGCGCTGCATTGCGCAGCATGGCCAATACCATGGAAACCATCCTTTATATCGGCAAGGATGGCATTACCGAAAATACCGTCAAGGAAGCCTACGACGCGCTGGAGGCGCGCGAGCTCATCAAATGCGCCGTCCAGCAAAACTGCGATCTATCCGCCCGCGAGGCACTGGACGAGCTTTGCCGGCGCGTGCATGCGCAGCCCGTGCAGTGCATCGGCCGCCGCTTCGTTATGTACCGCGAAAGCAACGATCACAAAAAGATCCAGCTCTGATGCGGCCACAGAAGTGCAAAAAAGGGGGATCGATATGCTTCAGACGGTGCTTGACGCATTGAAGGAGCTTCGGTCTCCTTTTGCGTTGTACGAGGCGGATCTTCATCAGCTGGTAGCCAAACGGCTGACGGAGGCCGGGCTGCCTTATGTGCACGAGGCCAGGCTGGCGCCCGGCTGCCGGATCGACTATCTGGTGGGCTCCATCGGCATTGAAATCAAAAAGGGCAGGCCGGATGCGGCGGCTGTGAAAAAGCAGCTGCTTCGCTATGCGGCCTGCGATGGGGTAGAGGCAATCATCCTGCTGAGCCAGCGCACGGTTTCCGTGCCCGGCATGGCGCTGGGCAAGCCGGTGCGGGTGATTGTCCTCAATCAGCTGTGGGGGGTGGCGCTGCCGTGATGGATCAGGAGGAAATGCTCCTGCTGCCGCCTTATCTGCTGGATTCCAGCGGCGCACAGCCGGAAACGGGCGCCAACCGCCGCACCTATGGAACGCTGAGCTATAACCGGCGGCGCAGGTGCTGGGTGGTCAGGGGCGATCCGGGCGTTACGGAGCTTTGCAAGCGGCTGTTTCCGGGCACGGAAACCAACCGGCGCGGCGAGGCGCGCTTTACGGCGCACCGGCGCATTGTGGGCGAACTGAACTGGCTGATGCTGCGCTATCCGCTTACTGTAAAGGCGGCGGATATGGCGCGCTGGGAAAACGCACTGTCTGAGGCAAGGGAGTACGTGATCCGCCGCGAGGAAGCAAGGCTGATGCCGGAGCGCGTTACGCCCAACCCTACCACGTTTGTGGGCACGCTTACCCCGTTTCAGCAGGAGGGGCTGGGTTTTCTGCTGCGCACGGAGCGGGGACTTCTGGCGGATGAAATGGGGCTTGGCAAAACCGTGCAGGCGCTGGCCATGCTTTCGCAAACCGGGGAATATCCCGCGCTGATTGTGGCGCCGCCTCATCTGATGCGCAACTGGGAGCGCGAGATCGAGCGCTTTGTGCGCAAGCCCGATGGCAGCGCGCTTACGGTGCATGTGATCAAGGGGCTCAAGCCCTATGCGCTCCCCCCGGCCGATCTTTACCTGATGCATTATCTGCTGCTGCGCGGCTGGAAGGAAGCCCTGCCGGAAATGCAGATTCCCACCGTTATCTTTGATGAAATCCAGGAACTGCGTCACGCGGGCACGGAAAAATACTCCGCCGCCAGCCTGGTGGCCGAGGCTGCCCAGCGCGTGATCGGGCTGAGCGGCACGCCCATCTACAACCGCGGTGCGGAAATCTGGAATGTGGTAAACATTCTGGACTATCATTTTCTGGGCGATTACGAGAGCTTTACGCGCGAGTGGTGCTACGGCTACGGCAATCAGATTGTGGCCAAGCCCGAGCTGCTTGGTCAGAAGCTGCGCGAGGAGGGCATGATGCTCAGGCGCACCAAGCAGGAGGTGCTCAAGGATCTGCCGCCCAAGCGCCGCCTGGTTATGCCCATTGACAGCGATGACGCGGTGTTCCGCAGGCTAATGCAGCCGGTTCATCAGACCGTTTTGCAGTTTAAAAACGATGCCAGTGCCAGTGCAAGCCAGCGCGCCCTCTGGGAAATGGAAATTGAGCGCGGCGAGCGGCAGGCCACGGGCATTGCCAAGGCGCCGTATGTGGCGCAGTTTGTGAGGGCGCTTCTGGAGGCGGAGGAAAGGGTGCTGCTTTTTGCCCATCATCACGAGGTGATGGACATCTACCAGAAGGAGCTGAAAAGCTTTTCGCCCGCTTTTATCACCGGACGCGAAACGCCCGCCATGAAGGAGCGCTCCGTAGAGCGGTTCATGACGGGCAAAACGAATTTGTGCTGTATCTCGCTGCGTGCGGCGGCAGGCCTTAATCTGCAGCGCGCCAGCTGCGTGGTGTTTGGCGAGCTGGACTGGTCGCCCGCCGTGCATTCGCAGGCCGAGGACCGCGCCCACCGCATGGGGCAGACGGATTCGATTTTGTGCTACTATCTGGTATCCTCCGAGGGCAGCGATCAGGATATGCAGGATGCGCTGGGCCTGAAGGTAAGCCAGTTTGTCGGCCTGATGGGCGATACGCCGCAGGATCAGGCGGAGGTGCTCAGCGGCGCGCAGGAAGCGCGGCGCTATGTGGAACGGCTGGTGAGCCGTCTGGTGGATGCCGTTTAGTGAGGCAGCACAACGGTCACGCCCGGCTCAAAGTCCTGCGGCGCAAGGCAGGGGTTTGCCCGCAGCAGGCTGGCCACCGGCAGATTAAAGCGTACCGCTACGCTTTCCAGCGTTTCGCCGGTTTGCAGCGTGTACGTTTCCGGCAGCGCGCAGGGCACGTTTTCCGGGGGGATGCAAAGCGTCTGTCCGGCGGTCAGGTTATCCAGATTGACGTTTGGATTGGCAACCTCCAGCGTGTGGCGGCTGACCAGATTGCGCAGCTGCAAATCGGCCACCGTTTGCCCCTGCTCCACGGTATACTGTTCTGTCTCCGGGCAGGGCAGCGAGGGATTGGGCGAGATACCGGCGTTGTTGTTCG
>JAEDGL010000109.1 GCA_016297535.1 Clostridia bacterium
GCACGTTTTCCAGCTCCTCCATCAGCTCAAAGGGATCCTTGGCCGCGCGGTCCATTTTGTTGACAAAGGTAAAAATGGGAATGTTGCGCATGCGGCACACCTTGAACAGCTTGATGGTCTGCGCCTCCACGCCCTTGGCCGCGTCAATCAGCATAACGGCCGCGTCGGCGGCAACCAGCACGCGGTAGGTATCCTCCGAAAAGTCCTGGTGGCCCGGGGTGTCCAGAATGTTGATGCGGCAGCCCTCATATTCAAACTGCATGGCGGAGGAGGTAACCGAAATGCCGCGCTGCTTTTCAATTTCCATCCAGTCGGAGGTGGCGTGGCGCTCGGCCTTGCGCGCCTTGACGCTGCCCGCCTGACGAATGGCGCCGCCGTAGAGCAGCAGCTTTTCGGTCATGGTGGTTTTGCCCGCGTCGGGGTGGCTGATAATGGCAAAGGTGCGGCGCTTTTCAATCTGCTCCAGCGCCTGGGCGCTCAGGGTGGTTTGGCTCATACGGGAGGTTTCCTCGCTTCCTCAAATCGGGTTCATGACATAGTACAACACTTTATTCTACTACGGACAAAACCCCCGCGTCAACCCCCAACCGGGGATCTCTCAGGGATCCGGGCATGCAAAAAAAGCCTGCCAAAGGCAAGCTTTCAGACTGTTGAAAAATGCTTGGGAGGTGCCGGAGGGCCGCAGTCCTCCGACTCTCGTTCGTACCACCCGCCCGGCAAAGCCGGGCGGGGTGTTTTGGGCCGCCTGCGTGCTGCTTATCCCTGCCTTGTCATGTTGATCAGGCCTCCGGCCAGAATCATGCGGCGCTGGCGGGGGGTGAGGGCGAGGGTCATGGGGATGGTAAAGGCCTTGGTCACGTTGGTAACGGGAATGGTCTCCGCCCCCCCGGCGATGAGCTGGCGGATGTTTTCCAGCGCGATTTCGTCCGACGGATCAAAGCGGTCGTAATCGGATTCGTTGACAAACTCCAAAGGCAGGATGCCGTTGTTGATGAGGTTGGCGCGGTGGATGCGGGCAAAGCTCTTGGCCAGCACGCCGCGAATTTTCAGGTACAGCGGCACAAGCGCGGCATGCTCGCGGCTGGAGCCCTGTCCGTAGTTGGCGCCTGCCAGCAGGAAACCGCCGCCGGCCTCCTTTGCGCGCGCGGGGAAGGTGGGATCCACCGGCGCAAGGCAGTGCTCGCTCAGCTTGGGAATGTTGGAGCGGAAGGGCAGCAGCGAGCTGTCGGAGGGCATGATGTGGTCGGTGGTAATATTGTCCTCCATTTTCAGCAGCAGCTTTCCGTGCAGGCTCTGCTCCAGCGCATCCGCCTGCGGGAAGGGCTTGATGTTGGGGCCGCGCACCACCTCCACCTGCGGCGCCTCCTCCTCGGTGGCGGGCGGGATGATGAGGTTGTCGTTGTACAGGAAGGTGGCGGGCATGTCCACGCTGAGGTCGGCATCCACGCCGCGCGGATCGGTCAGCACACCGGCCAGCGCGGTGGCGGCGGCCGTTTCGCAGCTTACCAGATAGATGCCCGCGGACTTGGTGCCGCTGCGGCCAAAGAAGTTGCGGTTGTTGGTGCGCACGCTTACGGCGTTGGTGCAGGGGCTTTGGCCCATGCCGATGCAGAAGCCGCAGGCGGTTTCGCAGATGCGCGCACCGGCCTCGATCATATCATGCAGGGCGCCGTTGGCGCTGAGCATGGAAAGCACCTGGCGGCTGCCCGGGGCGATCACCAGGGATACGTCGGGATGCACGGTTTTGCCCCTGAGAATGGCCGCCACGCGCATCATATCCAGATAGCTGGAGTTGGTGCAGGAGCCGATGCACACCTGATCCACCCGGATGGGGCCGGCCTCCTCCACGGTTTTCACGTTGTCGGGCATATGCGGCAGCGCCACCATGGGCACCAGCGCGGACAGGTCGATCTCCACCGTTTCCTCATAGGCGGCGTCTTCATCGGCCGCAAGGGGCGCAAAATCCTCCGCGCGTCCCTGGGCTTTCAGGAAGGCCTCCGTCACCTCGTCGGAGGGGAACACGGAGGTGGTGGCGCCCAGCTCCGCGCCCATGTTGGCGATGGTGGCGCGCTCCGGGATGGAAAGCGTCTTCACGCCGGGGCCGGTGTACTCCATCACCTTGCCCACGCCGCCCTTTACGCTGAGACGGCGCAAAAGCTCCAGAATCACATCCTTGGCCGCAACGCCACGCTGCAGGCGGCCCGTCAGGCGCACGTTGACCACGCTGGGACAGCTGAGATAATAGGCCCCGCCGCCCATGGCCACGGCTACATCCAGCCCGCCCGCGCCAATGGCAATCATGCCCAGCGCGCCGCCGGTGGGCGTGTGGCTGTCGGAGCCCAGCAGGGTTTTGCCGGGCTTGCCGATGCGCTCCAGCTGCACCTGATGGCAGATGCCGTTGCCCGGCTTGGACAGATACACCCCGTGCTTGCGGGTAACGGTGGCGATGTATTTGTGATCGTCCGCGTTTTCAAAGCCCGTCTGCAGGGTGTTGTGGTCGATGTAAGCGATGCTCTTTTCGGTTTTCACGCGCGGGATGCCCATGGCCTCAAACTGAAGATAGGCCATGGTGCCGGTGGAATCCTGCGTGAGGGTCTGATCGATATGGATGGCAATCTCGCTGCCCGGGATCAATTCGCCCGAAACCAGATGGGCAGACAGGATCTTCTGCGTAACGTTCATGGGGGCAACCTCCGTGCTTTGTGCAAAATAACGGTGGGTTTGTCCAAAAACCCGCCTGCATCCAGTATACCTGCGTACCCTGCAGTACGCAACCGCCTGTGCCCAAAAGTGCAGGAAATGAACAGAAGCCGCCCCGGCGTTTGACATCCGCCTGCAAACAGGCTATCATACGGTTGTCCCCTTTGATTTGAAAATAAGGAGGTAACGGCTGTGGCTGTCAAACGTTGGGCGCTGCCCTGCGGCGCTGTAAGCCTGCTTACCATGGCTTCGCTGGCGGTCCATGCCCGCGAGCTTACGGAAAAAGTGTCGGTTTTGCCCGACGGCGCGGTATGGGCGCTGGGCATGGCGGCCCTGTGGCTGCTGTACCGCGCGTGGCTCAGGCTGGACCGTCCCTTTGGCCCCAAAAGGCTGTGGGTGCTTGCGGCGCTCTTTGCCGGGGTGATGACGCTTGGGCAAAGCTTTAGCGCCTATGGCACGGCGGAATGGGTAACGGCCCGCAGGGGAGAGGCGCTGCTGTTTGCGGCAGGGCGGATTCCGCTGTACGCGGCTGCCATGCGCCTGCTGGTGCACGCGCTGGGCAGGCTGCCCGCGCGGACGGACGCGCGCCGGTTGACGGGCTGGCAGCTGGGCGGGCTTTTGTGGCTGTGCTGGCTGCCGTGGTATGTGTGCCTGTTTCCCGGCACGGTGAGCGTGGACAGCATCAGCATGCTGATGATTACCTATGGGCTGGAGCCGCTGACCAACGCCAACCCCTTTTGCCAGACGGCGCTGCTGTGGCTGTTCCGCAAGGCGGGCGAGCTGGTGGGAAGCCCGGACGCGGGCATTGCGCTTTACTGCATCATCCAGTCGGTGCTGATGGCGTGGCTGATGGGCGAGCTGGTGAGCGAGATGCGCCAAACCCGCGCTCCCGAAGCGCTTTGCCGGGGCAGCTTTGCATTTTACGCGCTGTGTCCCATCTTTCCCGTGTTTGCGTTTTGCGTGGGCAAGGATACCAACTTTGCCATGGCGGTGCTGTTTCTGGCGCTGGAGACCTGGCGCGTCAGCCACGGCAGGCCGGTGCGTCCGGCGCGCTATGTATGCCTCAGCGTTGCCGCTGTGGGCTGCGTGCTGCTTCGCAACCCGGGCGTCTATCTGGCGGCGCTTACGCTGGCGCTGCTGCTGATTTTTACGTCCGTCCGGCGCAGCGGGGGCCGCTGGCGCGTGCCGCTGTGCGGCCTGCTTTGCGCGGGGCTTTCCTTTGCGCTGCTGCACGCGGTGGTGCTGCCCGGGCTGAACGTTGCGCCCATGCCCAAAACGGAGGAATACTCGCTGCCGCTGCAGCAGGTGGCGCGCGTGGCCGCCGGAGAGGCGCTTACGCCCGGGCAGCGCGAGGCGGTCAACGGCGTGCTGGAGCTGGACAGGCTGCACACCGAATACAACGGCGAGCTGAGCGACCCCGTCAAAAACCTCTGGCGCGAGGGCTGCACGCCCGAGCAGCAGGCCGCCTTCTGGAAGGCCTGGCCGCAGATTGTGAAGGACAACCCCATGACCTGCCTGAGCGCCACCTTCCACAACACCTACGGCTATCTCTATCCGGGCTATGTAAGCACCATCAAGCCCACGCTGATCGTGGGCGACCATTCCGGCCGCACGGCCAATGTATGGGGGTATTTTGATTATTCGGTCAATCCCCTGAGCGCAAAGGTGAAGGCCTTTACCGACCGGCTCAATCTCAACAGCCTCTACCGCCTGCTGGTCTCCCCCGGCCTGTACGGCTGGATCACCCTGTTTGCCGCCGTCTGGCTGGCGGGCAGGCGCGGCTGGCGGGAGCTGCTCAGCGCCGTGCCCGCGCTATTTACGCTGGCGGGCTGTCTGCTTTCCGCCGTCAATGGGTATTTCCGCTATGCCATGCCGCTGTATGCAAGCGCGCCGCTGCTGCTGTGGCTGGTGGCGCAGAGCGTAAGGAGGGCATAAAGCATGGCCGGCCGGATGACGCACATGCGCATTGCCGGCGGGCTGCCTGCGCGCCGCCAAAGCCCCGAAAGGAACCCAGACCGCTTTTCATAACCCGCCGGGAGATGAACGGCTATGTAGCCGCCACCCTGCACGCCGTTGAAAGGCGCTACCGGCAATGGCAGCGCCCTGGGGCCGGGCGCTTTTGCTTTGAAAACGAAAGCATACAAAAAGGCCGCTGACAAAAAACTGTCAACGGCCCTTGGATCCAAACGGCTTATTCTGCGGCGTCTTCCGCGGCCTGCAGCGCTTCCAGGGTGGTAATCGCGCCGGTGTACTGCACCTGGGCCTGCTCCAGCCACTCGTCGATCTTGGCGCTGTAAAGCTCGTTCTGCTTTTCATTCAGGATTTCGGCGCGCTTGGCCTCGCGCTGCGCCTGGGTCATCTCCACGGGGCCGCCGGGGATATCGTGCAGGTATTTCACGATATGCACGCCAAAGCTGCTCAGATAGGGCGCGGAGATGCCGCCCACCTCGGGAATGCTCATGGAGGCTTCCACAAACTCGCTTACATACACGCTGGTGGAGGCAGCGCACACTTCGTAGTAGGGATTGGAAAGCATGCCGGGATCGGAGGGGTTGCCGTCGGCATCCACACCGTAGGCGGTGATGAGCTCGTCAAAGTCCACGCCGTCGATAACCTTCTGGTTGATCTCCTCGATCTTGTCGGCCAGCGAGGCGAAGATGGCGGCCTTGGCCTGGCTCACCTGCTCCTCGGTTACGGGCTCGGCGTCGGTCTCGGTTTCGGTTTCATCCTCCCCGGCGTGCTGCTGCTGCTCCTCATAGCGGGCCTGCAGGTCGGTAAAGGTATTCATCAGCTCGTCATCCACCGGCAGCAGGATGTGGCGCACGGCGCGGAAGCCCTCGGGCTTGTACCAGGCGTAATCCATATCGTTGCTGCTGCCGTACATGGCGGCGTACATGGCCATCATATCCACCTGGCTGTTGTACTCCATGTAGGCCTCGATATCGTTTTCGTACAGCTCCTTGTCGCTGGCCACCAGCTCCTGATAGCGGGCCTCCACCTCTTCATCGGTAACGGTGGCGTCCTGAACCATCAGCTGCTGCACCTTGTCCAGCACCATGTACTTTTTGTACTCGGCGGTCAGAGTGTCCAGATCATAGCCGCCCTCTTTGTAATAGGCCTCGGCCTCAGCCTCGGCAGCGGCGATATCCGCCTCGGGGCTTTCGGCGGTCAGATCGGGATAGAAGTATGCCAGGTAGTTGTCGATGGCGGAGCTCCAGTCGGTCTGGGCAGAGGATTCGGCCTCGGCGTTTTCCTCGGCGGACAGCTCGCTTACACCCAGCTCAACGGCTTTCTGGCCCAGCAGCTTTTCGATGATGGCGTTTTCCAGCGCCACAGCGCGGAACAGCTCCACGTTGGCGGGATCAGCCATGTCGTAATAGGCGCCGTACTGGTTGACCAGGGTGTTGTAGTTTCCTTCCACAGCGCTCCACAGCAGGTTTTCGCCGTTGAGGGTGGCCACAACCGTATCGGCGGCGATTTCGGGAATTTCAGGGGTAGCGGCTTCTTCGGCCACGGCGGTCACACCCAGCAGCATGCATACGCACAGCAGCAATGCGGTGAGCTTGCGAATTTTTTTCATGTTGTTCCTAATTCCTTTCAGCAATATCGGCCGGATTGCGGCACCCGGCGTTCCGCTGCTATTATGACACAGAACTCGTCATTCCGCAAGCGATATGACACTTCTGTGCAGAAAGTTACACAAATTTCACAGGTTCATCACATTTACATGGTTCGTTGGAAACGGAGGGGATCCTGTGCAGATCATCATCTGCAAGGCGTCAAGGCGGCTTTGGCTGATGGAGGGCGGCACGCAGCTGCTGGATTGCCGCGTTGCGCTGGGGCGCGAGCCAAAGGGCCCCAAGCGCATGCAGGGCGACGGCCGCACGCCGGAGGGCGTTTATTTCATCTGTCTGGTCAAGGAGCAGGGCAAATACGGCCGCAGCCTTGGGCTGAGCTATCCCGGAGCCGGGGATGCGCAGCTGGCCTTTCAGGAGGGCCGCATTGACGGGCGCACGCTGGCCAACGTGTGCCAGGCGCAGAGCCGGCATCTGCGCCCGCCCTGGGGATCGCCCCTGGGCGGCGAAATCTACATTCACGAGGGCGGCAGCCAAACCGACTGGACGCAGGGCTGCATTGCGCTGGACGCGCAGGATATGGACAGGCTGTTTCCTTACTGGCCGCAGGTGGACGTGGTTCGGATTATCCCCTGACGGGCCACTCCGTACCGGATCAAACAGAACAGGAGTTATGGATTGAAAATGATGTCCCGTAAACAGAAAATTTTCCTTAATCTTCTTGGCAGCGCCATTCAGGCCTTCGGGCTGTATCATGTGCATGCCGCCTCCGGCGTTACGGAGGGCGGCATTCTCGGCCTGATGCTGCTGCTGCACAACTGGTTTGGCATATCCCCCGCGTGGTCCAGCCTCATCCTGAACGCGGCCTGCTATCTTTTGGGCTGGCGGGTGCTGGGGCTTTCCTTCATCAAATATTCCATCCTTGCGGGGGGCAGTTTTTCGGTGTTTTATTCCATCGTGGAGCGGTTTCCCCCGCTGTGGCCCGGGCTGGCGCAGATGCCGCTGCTGGCCGCGGTGGCGGGCGCGCTGTTTGTGGGCGTGGGCGTGGGATTGTGCGTGCGCACCGGCGGCGCGCCGGGCGGCGACGATGCGCTGGCCATGAGCCTGAACCGCCTGCTCAAATGGGATATCCGCTGGTTCTACCTGATCGGCGATCTGGTGGTGCTGCTGCTTTCGCTTACCTATCTGCCGCCGGCGCGCGTGGCGGTATCGCTGGTAACGGTGCTTCTGTCCGGGCAGATTATCGGGTGGATCCAGCAGATTGGCGTAAAACACCGGCCATAAACGATTTTCCTTGACCTGAACCGCTGTTTCGTTCTATAATGAGCGTCACAGCGGTTTTTGCCGCTGAGAACACAGTATGGATCATACAGAAAGGATGGCACAGCGATGGAGAACGCCGTAAACAAGACCAATTTCATCTGGGAAGCCGTAGAAGAAGACTTGCGGAGCGGACGCTACCAAAGCGTGCACACCCGTTTTCCGCCGGAGCCCAACGGCTATATGCACATCGGCCATTGCAAGGCGCTGATCATGGACTTTCTGACCGCCGAAAAATACGGCGGCAAGTGCAACCTGCGCTTTGACGATACCAACCCCGCCAAGGAAGATACCGAGTACGTGGAGGCCATCAAGCGCGATATCAACTGGCTGGGCTTTCACTGGACGGGCGGCCTGTACTACGCCAGCGATTATTACGACAAATGCTACGAGATCGCCGAGGACTGGATCCAGCGCGGCCTGGCCTATGTGGACGAGCTTAGCAAGGACGAAATGCGCGAGTACCGCGGCACGCTGACCAAGCCCGGCAAAAACAGCCCCTGGCGCGACCGCCCCGCGGAGGAAAGCCTGGCGCTGTTCCGCCGCATGAAGGCCGGCGAGTTTGAGGAGGGCCGCTATACCCTGCGTGCCAAAATCGATATGGCCAGCCCCAACATCGTTATGCGCGACCCGGCCATGTACCGCATCCTGTACAAGGAGCACTGGCGTACCGGCAACA
>JAEDGL010000110.1 GCA_016297535.1 Clostridia bacterium
GATGCGGGAAAATGGCATAGTTCTGAAACACCATGCCAATGCGGCGCTTGCTGGGATCGATATCGTTAATTCTTGTGTCGTTAAAGTAGAAGTCGCCGCCCTCGATGGAGTTGAAGCCTGCGATCATGCGCAGCAGGGTGGTCTTGCCGCAGCCGGAGGGACCCAGCAGGGTGAAAAATTCGCCTTGGCGGATCCTGACGGACAGATCCTCAATAATAACATTGCTGCCGTAACGTTTGTGGGCATGGTCAATCCTGATAGTAACGCTCATGAAACGCAAGCTCCTTTATCGATAGAAGGTGAAATGCGGCAATCGAACACCCGCCCCCTGCAGAGCAATCCACAAGGGGCGGGCAAAGATCAGATGTCCTGTGGGCAATTACTTGTTCCACAGATCGTTCCAGTGATCCAGGATGGTCTGCTTGTTCGCATCGGTGTACTCGCTGTCTTCCTGCTTAAGGTTGAGGGTATCAAAGGAAGGCATATAATCGGTGGGCACAAACAGATCGGTGCGCACGCCGCGCAGCACAGAGCCCTCGGCGGTAGCCATGTTGGTCTGGCACTCGTCAGAGATCAGCCAGTCCATAAAGAGCTTGGCGTTGTCGATGTTCTTGGCGCCGTTGATGATGGAGGAGCCAACAGGAGTCCAGCACACGCCCTCGGTGGGATACACGGCACGCACGCCCTCGGCGCCATTGGAAATGAAGCCCGCAACGCCGATTTCATAGGACAGGCCAACCACGTATTCGCCGTTGGCAACGCCCTTGTACACGGCGGAGGAGCCGCTGGTGAGGGAGCCGTCCAGCTGATCGATCAGCGCGGCAACGTAGTTCCAGGCAGCCTCGGACTCATAGGGATTCTCGCCATCGCCCATGGCAAGCAGCAGGTTGCACAGGTGCGCAAAGGCGGAGGAAGAGGCGTTGGGGTCGGCGGAGGCAATCATGCCCTTGAGCGCGGGATTGAGCAGATCCTGATAGCAGGTGATGTTCAGGCCCAGCTCCTTCTCCAGCTCTTCGTTCACGATCATCACGCAGGAGCCGCCCAGGATGTAGTAGGTGATCAGTCCGTCGGGATTCTGATACTCGGCGGGCAGCTTGTCATTGCCGTTGGCAACATAGGCCTGGAACAGGTCGGGATAGTCGTGGGTCCAGGTGCTCTCCACGCCGCCGAACATCACGTCGGCAATGGGGGCGTCCTTCTCGGCAGCCAGACGGGTGTAGCACTCGCCGGTGCCCATGGGCATCGTTTCAACTTCCACGTTGTACTTCTCAATAAAGGGATTGAGGATGTACTGGATTTCGGCATCAGGGTTGGGGGTGTACACGACCAGCTTGCCTTCCGCCATCGCGGGAACAGCAAACAGAGCCAGAACCAGGGCCAGAACCAGAGCAACCAGTTTACGCATGAATGACAACCTCCAGATACTCTCTGTGTCATATTTTTGGTTTGCCTGCGGCAGAATGCATGGCGCAGGCAAACCTTCTCCATTATAATGCATTTATCGACAAACGCAATAGAAAAAAGAAACTTTTTTTGATTTTTCTCAAAAACGTTCGGTTTTTTAGCATCAAGCCTGCCATTCACGCCAAAACGCCGCTATCAGCGTTTGCATCTGATAGCGGCGGTAGCTTGAGCGGCAAGGCGCACGGTGCGTTTCCTTCATTTTTTTCTGTCGGTTTTCTGATCCTTGAACAGGTATTCGTCCACCTTATCCCTGATCTCGTCGGCAATTTTGCGCTCAATGGGGAACACCACGGCACTGTCCACACGGCGTGCCAGATACAGCGCCTGCTGCAGGGTGGTATCCAGCGCGCGCTCATCCAGATAGTTGCTCTTGAGATTGTCGCGCCGGTCGTGAATGTAGCCTGCGCCCTGCGCGCCGAAGCGGCACAGATTAACGGCGGGCACGCCCTTGTCGGCAAAGGGGATGCAGTCGCTGGAGTAGATATCCAGCTTGGTTTCGCAGGCCACGCCCAACTCGCGCATCAGCGCATCCACATAACCAACGGCGCTCTCGGTGGCCAGCACGGGCGCAATGTTTTTGCCAAGCGTTGCCGCGGCAACATCAACATTGATCATCAGCACATGGTTTTTCAGTTCTTCCTCATGCGCGGCCACCCACGCCTTGCTGCCCAGCAAGCCCTGCTCCTCGGAGCCATACCAGTTGAACTTGAGAGTACGGGCCGGCCTGTGCTGGCTGAAATAGCGCAAAAGCTCCATCAGGATCACGCTGCCGGACATGTTGTCGTACACGCCGGTGGAAAAATGTACGCTGTCATAATGCGCGCCAAAGGAGATAATTTCATCCGGGTATTCCGTGCCTTCAATGGTTGCGCATACGTTCTGGCTGACGGCGTCGTAGTTTTCCCCCTGAAACTCCACATGCACCTTTTTCGCGCCGCGGCGCACCATCTCCGCCGCGGCGGCGGCGCGCATATTCAGCGCCACGCAGTCGCCAAATGCATCGGTCATTACCTCGCGCAGCTTGCGGATGTCGCAGTCGGTATCGCTCAGGCGGTCGATGGTGCTGCCGGAAAAAGTAAGGATGCCGGCAACTCCGGCCTTCTGCAGCTTTTCATAATCCTTACGGCGCAGGCGGCCGTTGATGAGCACCACCTTGTCCTTCACGTGAAGCAGCTGCGCGGCCAGCATGTTCTCCACATAGCAAAACGACGCATCCAGCCCGCCTTCAGGCGTGCATTTGCCACGCTCGTAGCCGGTAACCTCATATTCCTTGACATACGGCTCCGTCACCACCAGCCGCGCGTGATCCACACGGCCAGCCTTTACGGTAAACTCCTCGATGTGTGCCTCCACGCCGGTGGAAAGCGCCTCCTCCAGCAGGCGGCGGGCAGCGGTTTTTTCAGCCTCGGAGCCGCTGACGCGCACAAAGGCCAGCTCCTTCAGAAGGGAAAACGCACGATGGGCAGATACGTTCATTTCATTCGGTCCCCTTTCGTATTTCAATGGTTGAAATGTATTATAGCACCGCGCAAGAGGAATGTCACCTGCCGAATCGAAATCCGGATTTATTCGCGAACCACATACACCCGTTCGATTCCATAATACCGGAAACACTCCACCGCGCTTTGATCAATCACCTCGCCGCACACCACAATGGGCACAGCGGGCGGACAGTTGACGCTGGCCGCGGCCAGTACACGCCCGGCGGCCTGCTCCACAGCAACCGGCTCCTGCACGCTCAAAACAGCCTCACGCGGTGCCATCCGCCGCACCGGCCGTTCAAGCGCCGGGGGCGCATCCAAAAGAGGCGTCCGCCTTTCGACCGCGCACAGCACATCCACAACCCGTTTCACCTGGGAGGCAATTTCCGGGGTAAACATCATCACCACAAAATCCGGGTCGGCAAATTCCGCCACCATGCCGTTTTGACGCAGGTGCCCCGCCAGATCGTCTCCCCGCCAGCCGATGCTTTTGGGGCAGAGGGTCAGCTTCATGGGCTCCTCCCCCACCACCTGATAGCCGTATGCCGACAGCCTTAGCCTTTCCTTATCCAGCAAATCCGCCAGGGCGTTCAGCCGCTCGCGGTATTCACCCGTCAGGCAGGCGTTCGCCCGATCCAGCGACTGCAAAATAAGATACGAGGGGCTTGTGGAGGCAAACAGCGACAGCGCGTTTTGCGCATGTTCACGCAACAGACCGGGAGCGTCCTTGGCAATATGCAGGTACGCCCCGCCGGTGAGCACGGGCAGCGTTTTGTGCGCGGAATCACAGCACAAATCCGCCCCCAGGCTGATGGGGTGACGGTCTCCGGCAAGAAACCGCAGATAGGCCCCATGGGCGTTATCCACCGCCAGCAGCGTGCCGTAGCGATGGCACAGCCTGCTCAATGCGGTCACATCCGCAAGATTGCCCAGATAGTCCGGGCTGGTTACATACAGCGCCGCGGGCCGTTCCTCACGCAGCATTCGCTCTGTCTCCTCCAAATCCAGCGCACAGCAGACCACGCTGCCGCTGCTGGCAGGAAACAGCCAGCGGATTTCGATATCCAAAAGGGCAGCGGCGGTCATGAACACCTTGTGTGCATTGCGCGCCGCGGCAATCAGCGGACGGCGTCCCTGGCTTTTGGCATGCAGAAGCACCAGATACAGCATGGCTCGAATGCACAGCGAGGATCCCTCCGTGGAGTACAGCGTAAGTCCCGTTCCAAACAGGCTGCGGGCGTTTTCCTCGCTTTGACGGATAATGCCCCGCGCGTCATACAGCACATCCGCGCCGTCAATTTCCGTCAGATCACGACCCTCCGGCCCAAGCTGCTTTACGCCTTTGTGCCCCGGCATGTGCAAACGAAGCGCGCCGCTGCCTTCGTAAGCAGCGGCGAAATCGCAAATGGGCGTTTTTATCATGCCTCATCACCCATCAGGCGCACGGCCTCCAGCATAATGGCGCATTCCATACGCTTGCGGAAAAGGCGGCAGCCGGGCTCGTACACGCCGGTTACCTTGCCGGTAGCGTGGTAGGCATTGGCCGCACAGCCGCCGGAGCAGTACAGCTTGGCCCAGCAATCCGCGCATTCGGGGTGGGCATACACGTTGCAGGCGGCAAATTCCGCCTGGGCCTCCGTGTTGGTTACGCCATCCCACACATTGCCCAGCCTGAACTTTTCCTCCCCCACAAACTGATGGCAGGGGTACAGATCGCCCCAGGGCGTTACGGCCATGTACTCCGTGCCGGAGCCGCAGCCGCTGACACGCTTGTAAATGCAGGGGCCGCCCGTAAGATCGATCATATAATGATAGAAGGTGAAGGGCTTGCCCGCTTTGCGGCGTTCCATCATCAGCCTTGCCAGCTTCTCGTACTGATCCATCACCATGAACAGGTCGGCTTCCGTCAGCTCGGAGGGATCGCCCGGTGCGCAGACCACAGGCTCCATGCTCAATTCCGTAAAGCCCAGATCCAGCATGGTCTGAATATCATTGACAAAATCCGGATTGGCATGGGTAAAGGTGCCGCGCATGTAATAGTCTTTTCCGTTGCGCGCCTGCACCAGCTTCTGAAACCTGGGCACAATCTGTTCCCAGCTGCCTTTGCCCGCATAATCAACGCGGAAACGGTCGTGAACTTCCTTGCGGCCGTCAAGGCTGAGCACCACGTTGGAGCATTCGCGATTGGCAAAATCAATCACATCGTCATCAATCAGCATGCCATTGGTGGTAAGGGTAAAGCGGAAGTTTTTGTTGTGCTGTTTTTCCACGCTGCGGGCGTACGCTACCAGCTTCTTCACCACATCAAAGTTCATCAGCGGCTCGCCACCAAAAAAGTCCACTTCCAGATTACGCCGGGTGCCGGAATGGGTAATCAAAAAATCCAGCGCCTGCTTGCCCACCTCAAAGCTCATCACGGCGCGGTCGCCATGGTACTTGCCCTGCGAGGCAAAGCAGTAGGAGCAGTTTAGATTGCAGGTATGCGCCACATGCAGGCACAGTGCCTTTACCACGCCAGCGCTGCGCTCCTTCAGCTTTCCGGCCATGGGCGCAAAGGTATCGGGCGTAAACAGCTTGCCCATCTCTTTGAGTTGCTCAATCTGGCAGAGGCATTCGTTAAGCTCCTCGCGGGTAACCTCCGGCTGATGTGCATATTTTTCCAGCATCATGCCGATAATCTCTTCGCGGCTATGATCCTCATACAGCCCGATCACATCGTAGGCAACCTCGTCCACCAGGTGGACGGAGCCGGAATATACATCCAGTACAATATGATGGCCGTCCAGTATATATCTGTGGGTCATAATGATCTCCTTGTTTTTTCATGAAAAATGCCGCCAGACGGCGGCATTTTTCAGTTGCATTCAAGAAATTACTTGCTTTCCTTGGTGTTTTCGCACTTCTGGTTGGCAATGCCGCAGCTGGTCTTGCAGGCAGACTGGCAGGAAGTCTGGCACTCGCCGCAGCCGCCGTTTTTGGCGCTCTGGCACAGGTTACGGGTTTCCAAAGTCTTGATGTGTTTCATATTGATTGACCTCCAAAGGATTTATTAACTAAGGTTCACTTAGTTATATCACAGCGATTGATAAAAGTCAACCTTTGAGGAGCGCAAAGGTGAAGATCAACAGCCCGGGCCTGCAAAAAGCGGATCTTTTTTCAAAAAGCTCTTGCTTTTCATGTGGGAATGTGTTAATATTAACAGCGTTGCAGCGGTAGTTGCACAATGAAAATGGGATTATAGCTCAGTTGGTTAGAGCGCCACGTTGACATCGTGGAGGTCATAGGTTCGAGCCCTACTAATCCCACCATAGCAAAAACGCTTGATCCGCAAGGGATTGAGCGTTTTTCTTTTATGTAGAAATTTGGTCTTCAATACAAATTCGGGCGAAAGTGCAATGAAAAGTGCATTTTCGCTCTTTTCTTTTACGCTTCAAAGTCTTACACCACAACGCTTTGCGTCATTTCGTCCGGTGCAATAAGCGGTGCATTTCCTTTACAGAAAGGCGTTCAAATTCTCCACAGCTTGCCGCTGTTTCATCACGCCTTCGTGGCGGGTGCGGGCGTAGGTTGTTTCCACCATTCTGGTGTCGGCGTGTCCCAGCAAATCGGCAACCAGAGCGGAACTCATTCCCTGTTCTTTCAACTGCGAACCAAAAGTGGAACGCCAGTCGTGGTTGCTGTATTTGCCGTAGATTCCCAACTTTTTGAACGCACCGTAGTAGGTTCTTTGAAAGGTGGAGTAGGAAACGGGACTGTATTCCCCTTCGCCGTGGATGACGTAGCCGCCCGCTTTTTGATGCGGCAGAAGGATTTGTTTGAGTGCGGCAGGAATGATGAAGGTTCGCTCGGAAGTTTCTGTTTTGGGGCTGTCTTTGACAACCGCTTTGGCATTGTTGGGGAACACCACTACACGTTTTACTTCGCCGTAGTTCTCGTCCAGATGGATGTTTTCCCAGCCAAGCCCCAGCACTTCTTCCCTTCTCATTCCTGTATAGACCAGCAAAGCCATATAAAGCCGCTGCCGCGTGTCCTGTAAGGCAGGGATTTCGCGCTTTATTCTACTGACTTCGGCATCCGGCAACGCCTTATGGTGACCTCCACGATGTGAACGGACGCGAAGCAAAGTTGATTTGAAAGGCGTATCGTTTATGAGTTTCATTTCATACGCCACTTTAAACATTCTGCTTGCGGAAGTCGCATGGTCTGTGCGATTTCTGCTACACTCAGATTTTCCATGTAGTGGAGCACAATGGGCAGACGCAATCCTTCATCCAGCCTTTTGAGCGTATCAGCCAGCTGGTAATCCTCCACTTCAGGTACGGGGATGTTTTCGTCTAGCGGTGTGAAGGTGAATTTCCGTCTGCGTAGCGTATCCCGGCTGCAGTTGATGATGATGCGCACCATCCAGCTGCGAAACGCCTCCGGGTTGCGGATGCTGTCTTTTTTGCGCCATGCCTTTTCCAAAGCGTCTTGCAGAGCGTCGGCACAATCCTCATGGTTGTGCAGGATGGTATATGCCACTCGGAAAAGCATCGCCCGATGCGTTTGTACGGCATCCAGAAAAGCCTGTTCTGTCATGAGGAGCCTCCTTTCATTCTTGATGACCGGTCTCGTATAGTAAGACGCTGATTTTAGGAGGAAGGTATGGGAGAGGAAAAATATTTCTGTTTTTCTTTTCACCTGTATTGTATCGCCGATAGAAAAGTCCTGCAAACATATACAGAGCCTGTGTCCTATGGGGAAGGATACAGGCTCTGCGCTTTCAAGCGTCTGGCTCTTTGCTAATGACCATCTTCAGTTTTACGACATTGATAACAGTTTCTCTCTTACACCATGGGCAGAAAAGCGGGAAGTTGAGGAGAACAGTATTTTCAAACACCTTCACTCGCGTTTTGCTGTCGCAGATCGGACAGTTGATCCAGAGGGATTCTCTATTCACCGAACCTCATCCCAGCCAAACACTTCAGGAAGGATATACTTGTTCCCCCTCCACTGTACTTCTTCGCCGGTTTGTGCGCTGAAGTAAACCTCTTCAAAGCCGCCGGGCGAGATCAGCCCCAAGTGCCACACGGGAACAAGCAGGCCGTCTTCGCCATTCTCCTGCATCAAATAACCCAATTCCAGCGTTTCAGGCGTTCCACGTTTGTGGGAGCTGAGATACTTTTCAACAGCTTCTTCGATCACCGGCCAAGCTGCCAGAGGAACATCATCATAAACTGTTTCCTTCACTTCGTAATGCGGAATGATGAGATGAT
>JAEDGL010000111.1 GCA_016297535.1 Clostridia bacterium
AAACGTGCTGCAAATGCAACCGCCTTCCGCATCTGTCCCGGCCAGTCAGCAAATTGATTGCCTGGCACACCGCTTTGCTCGTTTGTGCACACAAACACATTATCACAGTGTGACCATTTCGTATTATATGATGGATGGATGGCTTTGTCAAGGGCTTTTAATGATTCTGTCACGGTTTTCCGTCAGAAATCGCGCTCATACATTGTACCGACCAGATGGCCATAGCTTTCCACTTCAAACAGTACATGATAGCCTTCGGGATCTGGCACATTGTAATTTTGTACGTAGTTTTCAACGTAGTATAGATAGGGCGAACTCGCTTCCGTGGTAGTGGTCAGCAGCGCCTTTTCCTCCTCCGAAAGCTTGAAACGAGCATTCTGAATATCAAAGAACCAGCAGCCCACTTCCAGCGGCAGTTCCTTGTTGCGCTCTTCACTTCGAATCAGTTTTTTCAGCGCGGCTTCGCCTGAGGAATTCCAGTAATCCGTCTCCATGGTATGGCCGGCAGCCAGTACATTGTAATACGATCCTTGATGCGGATGATTGATGATCATCCCTACGGCAGTCAAGCCAAAGCACAGGCATATTGTCGCCGCGCACCAACGCTTCAGCCAAATATTGCTGGCACAGAGCTGCCATATTCCCTGTAGTCCATAGGATGCAAAAACCAGTACGCCTGAGAGTACGAGATAAAAATGCCTCCAGCCATTGTAAATGACCGGCTGAAGCAGCATGTACCCGATCACTGGCAAGGCTGTTACCAGTAATGCCGCTGTCAGAAACAAACCCTGCGGGCTGAAACAGAAAGCTTTCTTCTCTTTCAGTGCCTGCAGCACTGCACGCACAAAACCTGCGGCGCATAGTGGAAACAGGTATAGCGGAAGTGTGGTCAACATCATATAGGGCAGATAATATCTCGGCAGCGGATTCTTCGGGATCTCAAACAGGGCGCTGCGGAACATCATCCAACCCGTCCAACCATAAACAGCCATGTTGTCAAACTGATAGATGAAATATTCGGAAGGGCCCACCCACGTTGCAGGTGTAAGCACGGTATACGCAGCGAAAAACGCAAGGATCGTTCCAACAGCAACGCCAACTTTACGCCACGTCCAACTGTGCTGGACGGTAAGCAAGGCAGTCGCAGCCAGGCCCATCATTCCCCAACTCAGAATACCCATCAGGCGGATATTCGTTGCTATCGCTCCAAACACCGACAGCACAACGCCTCTCCCGAGCGTTGTTTTCTTCAGAAGACGCAGGCCGGACCACAGGCATAAAATGGTTACTGCCAGCAGTACGATATCGCGGTCGTTGTAATGACCTTCAGCAAACAGACGTGGAGACAGATATAACAGCAGCGCAGCAGCGCACGCAATCAGCCTTGAAAGCCCCATTTCGCGCGCAAGTCCGTATAAGGCCCATACTCCAGCCAAAAACCACAAAAGCGTAATCAAGCACCAAAGTGTGGAGGAAAAATCAAGCGAAGTATCCATTTGTGTAAGGAAAGGCGCGCACAGATAGAAAGGTGCCAAGCCATGATCTCTGTCCGAATGCTGTGAAATAGGTTCCACATTCAGCGTCAAACCGTGTTCCCATTCGATGCCTATCTTTTCCAGCAGCTGCGCATACTCATGCAAATTCACGCGAATGGTGTTCCACAACACATACTCATCGTAGGAGCCTGTATAATCACGCACGGTTACAAACGCGATGGCTGAAATTAGCACCAGAAACAGTGCAGCAGCCGTTCTGCTACGCCGCTCAAGCTTCGACATATGCATCCTCCCGCAAGCAATCTTATTGTTTCTGGTCATTCTCCAGCAGGTCGGCAAGGCTCTCAAACGGGCGGTAGGTGCCCGGTTGAGAGCCATCGTCCTCTTCCGCCCAAACTGTTTTTTCTTCATCCCATTCCGTCAATCCAACGCCGCCGGTGCAATCGTGATCGCACTGAAAACGCATGGGAAGATTGAGCAATACCAGTGTCAGCGTCATATGATCCAGCGGAAGCAGCTTGTTTTCATAACGGAAGCAGCCATCTTCTTCCTCGTCGGCATCCTTGCGAAAGGTTTCGCTAAACGCAACATCAAGCGGCAGGGCAACGCTTTCCATACACAATGCGCAGGGAGCATGCACAACAGTATGCAGGCTTCCATGAAGGGTTACAACATCATCAATCATGGAAAACGTGCCACATAGCCTGACGGGATCAAAGCGGATTTGGTCTCCGTTCACATTCTGTTCTTCAAGCGCTACCTCCACCTCAAATGGAAAATCCTCCATCTGTCGGATAAATGCTTTAGAAACATCCAGATTCATATTTATACCTCCTGTTTGAATTTACCGTGAGCTGTATACGCAGCAAACCATAAAGGTAGGGTACTGGTAATAGGAAGCGCATACCGAATATAAACGACCGGCGAAAACAAACAAAACACCATTGTAAGTAATGCAGGAGCAAGTGCAGCAATTGCTCTTTTCCGTTTTTGGTGAACCATAATCCAGCACATTGCCAGCATGATATCCACGCACGCTCCAACGTTCACTAACAATCCTACAAACGGCAAATCCGGAAACCAATAATCAAGGTTTTCTACTGCCTCCTGTGCCGCATTCAGACTTTGCAATTCTTCTTGATTATATAGCAGATTTGTATAACTTCGGATATAGTATGGATGTGATATTTCTCGTCGTGCAATAAAATCTCCACGATCAGATCGCCAGTCAAATAATCTATAAATCAGATTGGCATATGCATCAATATATTCCACCGGATAAGATATCAATTTCCGTGCAACCAGTTTGCGAAATGCAGCGTACTCTTCTTCTTTTGCTTTTTCTTTAAATAAGGCCTTCATCCCATCCGTAATGATAGGAGAATACCATTTGGGGATCTCTTCATAGTTCATTACCTGATTGATGATAGAAATTTCTTCTTCTGTGTATGCATCTGAAAATTCTACCGCAACACGTCCGGTTACCTGCAACAAATGCGAATAGGTTTCCCGCTTTGCTGCGGAAGAGAAGGAAAACACCGAAGTAAGTACAGCATTTGTTCCAAGAGAAAGTATGGTGACAAGCACGCCTAAAATCGTAAGCTTACCCATGCACTTAAACGCAGCCTGCCGATAGGCCATGATAAGCATGCAAACAATGCAAGCCAATGCCATTAAAATACCATTTCTTCTCCAAAGCCAAACCGTAGTTCCTGCAATAATAATCAGCAAATCGTTGACAGGATTCTTGCAAAATGCTTTTACATCCAAAGAAAAATCAATAAGCAATATACAAAACAGGATGCAAGAAATCACATATGGAACATCTTTCACAAGCGTAGTGGTCCATCCAGAGTAATTAGGTATTATGCAATAGGAGAAAAGAACAAAGATATAGATTCCTTTAGGCACATTCCACGCCCGCATTCTTGCACAGGAAAAAGAAAGGACGCACAAAAAGCAAATCGTTTGCAGTAATGTAAAAAGGAAAAAGCCAATATTTGTATTGCCAATTCTGATGCCAAAATCATAAAAGAGTCCGTATATCACCGTAGACAGCGGAGGATGAGACAGTTCCATGGTTTGATTCTGCCAGTCCAAAATCTGAACCGTTACATCCGGTGACATTCCGCCTGGATATTTCATTACCATATAGGGAAGCCAGCACAGTGCTATCAACAAAAACGGATACATAAACGGATGATGGTTCCACAGTGCTTTTTCTGTTACTGGCTGCATTTTATCTATCTTTTGCAACCCTTCCTGTAAAATGCGAATCCCTGCCAGAAACAACGGCCACATTCCAAGCAGATAAATCAACGCTTTTATCAACTGAGTACCACCGGCCCAAAGTGCCTTGATGCTGTTTTCTGCAGCAAGCACTTCACTCATTAGCATTGTCAATGCAAAAAAGCCGCTCAAAGCATATTCGCCCCAGCCATAACGCTCTTCCGTAACCCAAAGCCATCGAGCATACACATAGATTAGCGCTGCCACTAACACAGTACCAGTTAAGTGATCCATGGTATGAAAATAGTTAAGAGCTATCAGCAGATTGTCGATCCGTCCCCAAAAACCATCCCGCAGGGTAAGAATCAGATCATAAGGCAGCGAAACAGACATATCTATTCCCAGCGCAAATGTCGTCAAACACGCAACCATTACAGATAAGTATATCCGCATGCTTTTGGTTTTTACAGCTCCGGGCAAAACAATTCTCCTTCCGGCTATATCCATCTATTCATATGATAAAAAGCGGCATACTGATCTGCCAAAACAACAGATCAGTATGCCATGGCAATTCAACAAGAAAAGAATTTATTCGATGGGCTGCCCGGTCACGATGCAAAGCGTATCGCGGGCAATAACGATCTCCTCATCGGTGGGGATTACGACGATCTTCACCTTGCTGTCGTCAGCGGAGATCACAGATTCCTTGCGGTTGCCTTCGATGTTCTTGTCGTGGTCAAGCTTTGCGCCCAGGAATTCCATACCGCTCATAACGGATTCACGCAGCTCCGCGCCGTTTTCGCCGATTCCTGCGGTGAAGACGATCACGTCCACGCCACCCATGGCGGCAGCGTAGGAGCCAATATACTTCTTGATGCCGTAATGCAGCATATCGCGGGCAATGGCGGCGCGCTCGTGGCCCTCATCGGCAGCCTTGTCGATGTCGCGCATGTCGGAGGACAAGCCGGAGATGCCCAGCAGGCCGGACTTTTTGTTGCACATGTTGAGCACTTCGTCAACGGTCATGTTGTCGTTGTTGGCGATGTACTGCACCACGGCGGGGTCCATGCTGCCGGAGCGGGTGCCCATGATCACACCCTCAAGAGGGGTGATGCCCATGCTGGTGTCCACGCACTTGCCGTTCATTACAGCCGCCATGGAGGAGCCGTTGCCCAGGTGGCAGGTGATGACGCGGGTGTTGTGGCGGTCCAGGCCCAGGAATTCGCAGGCACGCTTGCTCACATAGCGGTGAGAGGTGCCGTGGAAGCCGTAACGGCGAACATGCAGGCGCTCATAGTACTCATAGGGCACGCCATACAGATAGGCCTTGGGAGGCATGGTTTGATGGAAGGCGGTATCAAACACGGCCACGTTGGGCACGCCGGGCATAACGGCCTCGCAGGCCTCAATGCCCATCAGGTTGGCGGGATTGTGCAGGGGGCCCAGCGGGATGTTGGCGCGGATGGCTTCCTTGACTTCCTCGGTAATCAGCATGGAAGCGGTAAAGGCTTCGCCGCCGTGCAGCACGCGATGGCCCACAGCGCCAATGTCGCTCATGTCCTTCACAGCGCCCTTTTCGGAATCGGTCAGCGCCTTGATCATCAGGGAGCAGGCATCGGTGTGGTTGGCGATGGGCTGCTCAAAAACCAGCTGCTCGCCGTTTACCTTCTGGGTCAGCTTGCTGCCGTCGATGCCGATGCGCTCCACCAGGCCCTTGGCCATGATTTTTTCGCCATCCATATCCACCAGCTGGTACTTCAGGGAGGAAGAGCCCGCGTTCACAATCAGTATTTTCATTGGAATGCACTCCTATTCTTGTTCACGTGTAAACAGCTTACGCCTGCGCCTTGACGGCGGTAATGGCAACAACGCTCACGATATCATCCACGGAGCAGCCGCGGCTGAGGTCGCTGACAGGCTTGGCCAGGCCCTGAATGATGGGGCCGATGGCCTCGGCGCCGGCCAGACGCTGCACCAGCTTGTAGCCGATATTGCCGGCCTGCAGATCGGGGAAGATAAGGGTGTTGGCGTGACCGGCAACGGTGGAGCCGGGGCTCTTGAGCTGACCAACGCTTTCCACCAGCGCGGCATCAGCCTGCAGCTCGCCGTCCAGCTGCAGCTCGGGAGCCAGTTCGTGCGCCAGGGCGGTGGCTTCCTGCACCTTGGTCACATTGTCGTGCTTGGCGCTGCCCTTGGTGGAGAAGGAAAGCATGGCCACGCGGGGATCCAGATCCACCAGCTGCTCGCCGCTCTTGGCGCTGGCAATGGCAATAGCGGCCAGTTCTTCAGCCGTTGGATTGGGAATAACGGCGCAGTCGCCAAAAATCATCACGCCGTTATCGCCCCACTTCTGGTCCGGCAGCTCCATGATAAAGCAGCTGGAAACCACCTTGATGCCAGGGGCGGTCTTGATAATCTGCAGCGCGGGGCGCAGAACATTACCGGTGGAGTTGATGGCGCCGGCCACCATGCCGTCGGCGTCGCCCGCCTTGAGCATCAGCGTGCCAAAGTACAGCGTGTTCTTGCTTGCCAGCTCGGCAGCCTGTTCCATGGTCATGCCCTTGGCCTTGCGCAGCTCGTAGAGCAGCTCGGTATACGCGGCCGTCTTTTCGCTGGTGGCGGGATCGATGATGGCAACGCCGGTCAGGTCGGTGCCGGTTTCGGCGGCCACCTTTTTGACTTCTTCCTCATTGCCGATCAGCGTGACCTTTGCAATGCCCTGGGCCAAAATTTTGGCGCTGGCCTGCACGGTGCGGGGCTCGGTGCCCTCGGGAAGCACAATGTGCTTGACATTCGCTTTGGCTTTGGCTTTGATTTTCTCAATGGCGGACATATTTTTTTCCTCCCTTATGTGCTACAATACACGGGACGGGTTCATCGGGTGACGCCATTCCGTGCATCCGTACTTCAACCTGTACAGTATACATCTTTTTGATAACAAATGGAAGGGGGCAGCCCAAAAAAGCGCAGCTTTTCGCGCTGCGGGCGATCCGATGAGACCGGTTGTCGGCATAATTTGTGAATACGATCCCTTTCACCGCGGTCATCAGCATCAGTTTGAGCTCATCCGCCAGCGCTTGCCGGATGCGCTGATCCTTTGCCTGATGAGCGGCTGCTTTACCCAGCGCGGTATGCCCGCCATGCACCAGCCCGGTGCGCGTGCACAGGCGGCGCTTTGTGCGGGTGCAGATCTTGTGCTGGAGCTTCCCTGCGCCTTTGCCGTGCGCGATGCGGAGCACTTTGCGCTGGGCGGTGTGGAGCTTCTGACAGCGCTTGGGTTTGTAACGCATCTTTCCTTTGGCGCGGAGGATGATGATCTGCCCATGCTGCAAAGCGCGGCGCGGCTGATGGAATCCCCCACTGCGGCCTTTGAAGCCTTCCTGCGCCAGGCACTGGACGAGGGCCTTTCCTTTGCCGCGGCGCAGGGCGAGGCGCTTGGCAAATGCCTGGGCCATCCGGAGCGGTGGAGCCGTCCCAACAACATCCTTGCGCTGTGTTATCTGCGCGCGCTTCTGCGCCTGGGCAGCCCCATCCTTCCCCTGCCCGTGCACCGCGAGGGAGATTACCACGCAGCTGCGCTGAAAGAAAACCTATGGCCCAGCGCAAGCGGGGTAAGGCAGGCGCTGCTTGCGGGCAACCAGCAGGCGGCGGATGAAGCCTGCGGCTATCCCCTGCCGCGCTCTCCCCTCTGCCGCCCGGACGCGTTGGATCTGCTGCTGCTTTACAAGCTGCGCACCGCGTTGCCCGAAAAGCTTGCTCAGCTCCCGGACTGCACCGAGGGGCTGGAACACCGGCTCAAGGCCTGCGCGGCCCAGGCAGATTCGCGGCAAACGCTCCTGTCCCTGCTGAAAACCAGACGCTATGCCTACGCGCGTCTCAACCGCCTGTGCGCCCACGCGCTGCTTGACATGGATTCGCAGCTGCTTGCCCAAAACACCCGCCCAACCTATGCGCGTCTGCTCGGCCTGCGCCGCGATGCAAGCAAACAAACCTCCCTGCTCAGGCACAGCGGGTTGCCCATTATTGCCAAGGCGGCCGATGGCAACCCGGACGATCCCCTGTACCAGCTGGATGATCGCGCCTACGAGCTGTGGGCGCTGGGAGCAGGGCTGCCCTCGGGACTGATGTACCGGCAGAAAATCGCCGTATTCTGATCCAAACAGGGAGAATGGTGCTGCTCGCCATTCTCCTTCAGGCCGTCGAAAAACATTACAGGGAGTTGTCAGAGGGGCCGCAGCCCCTCTGACTTTGATTCGTATCGCCCGGCTTTGCCGGGCGGGCGGGGCGTTTTCGGCTTTGCCGAAAAC
>JAEDGL010000112.1 GCA_016297535.1 Clostridia bacterium
ACGGGCACGCGCTGGGCGGAGCCGATCAGCTTGCCGTTGAGCTCGGGGATGACCAGGCCGATGGCCTTGGCAGCGCCGGTGGAGTTGGGCACGATGTTCTGGGCGCCGGCACGGGCACGACGCAGGTCGCCCTTGCGATGGGGGCCGTCCAGGATCATCTGGTCGCCGGTGTAGGCGTGCACGGTGGTCATGATGCCGCTCTGGATGGGGTAGGTGTCATTCAGGGCCTTGGCCATGGGAGCCAGGCAGTTGGTGGTGCAGGAAGCGGCGGAGATGATGGTGTCTTCCTTGGTCAGGGTATTCTCGTTTACGGAGAACACGATGGTGGGCAGGTCATTGCCGGCGGGCGCAGAGATAACAACCTTCTTGGCGCCAGCGTTGATGTGAGCCTGGCTCTTTTCCTTGGAGCAGTAGAAGCCGGTGCACTCCAGCACAACGTCCACGCCCAGCTCGCCCCAGGGGCAGTTGGCGGCGTCCTTCTCGGCATAGATCTTGATTTCCTTGCCGTCCACGATGATGGAAGTATCGGTAGCTTCCACGGTATGCTTGTTCTCGCCGATCGAGCCGCAGTAGGAGCCCTGGGCGGTATCATACTTCAGCAGGTGGGCCAGCATGGCGGGCTTGGTCAGGTCGTTGATGGCGACAACTTCGTAGCCCTCAGCGCCGAACATCTGACGGAAAGCAAGACGACCGATGCGGCCAAAACCGTTAATAGCAACTTTAACCATTGGTGGTGTACCTCCTCAATGTATTTGGTAGTCCATAGGTTATTTTACCAAACCTGATCACACTTTGCAATACTCCAGACGCACTTTGTGAAAAAATCCACATTTCCGGCGATGGAAAGTTTCCCCTTGCCCGCGCCGTGCAAATGCGGTATGATAAGGAAGACAAATGGCATACAGGAGGCTTTCACCGATGAAACTGAATACCGCTTTTTCCGTTGAACAGACCATGCGTCTGCTTTCCATTCCCAGCCCCACGGGCTATACCGCGCAGGTAACCGCTTATTTGATGGACACCCTGAAGGAAATGGGCTTTCAACCCGTGCAAAATCGCAAGGGCAGCGTGTGCTGCACGCTGGGCGGCGAGGGCCGGCCGCTGGCGCTGGCCGCGCATGTGGATACGCTGGGGCTGATGGTGCGCAGCATCAAAAGCAACGGCGCGCTGATGTTTACCCGCGTGGGCGGCCCCTCCTACCAGGCGGTGGAAACCGAAAATGTTACCCTGATCACCCGCGACGGGCGTTCGTACAGCGGCGTGGTGCAGCTGCACAACGCATCCGTCCACGTCAACCGCGAGGTGGATGAGGAAAAGCGCAACGACAGCACCCTGGAGGTGCTGCTGGATGAAAACGTATCCAGCCGGGAGGATGTGGAAAAGCTGGGGATTTCCGCCGGCGATTTCATCTGCCTGGATCCCCGCGCGCGGGTAACCGAAAGCGGCTACATCCGCAGCCGCTTCCTGGATGACAAGCTGAGCGCGGGCATGCTGCTGGCGCTGGCCAGGGGCGTGGCGGACGGCCAGCTCCGCCTGGCGCGCAAGACCACCGTGTTCTTCTCCGTGTACGAGGAGGTGGGCCACGGCGCGTCCACGGGCCTTCCCGAGGATACCGAGGATCTGCTGGTGGTGGATATGGGCTGCGTGGGCGACAACCTCAACTGCACCGAGCAGCAGGTTTCCATCTGCGCCAAGGATTCCGGCGGCCCCTATGATTACGCCATGACCAACGAGCTGATCTCCATCGCTAAGGAAAAGGAAATCGACTATGCGGTGGATATCTATCCCTCCTACGGCTCCGACGCGGGCACCGCGCTGCGTTCCGGCATGGATATCCGCTACGCGCTCATCGGCGCGGGCGTGTATGCGTCCCACGGCTACGAGCGCAGCCACGTCAAGGGCGTGGAAAACACGCTGCGGCTGATGGAGGAATATGTGCAGCGCTAAACCGCTGCCCAAAAGGAGTGCAGAGCATGCGTCTGGATAAGTTTTTGAAGGTTTCCCGCATCATCAAGCGCCGCACCGTGGCCAACGAGGCCTGCAGCGGCGGACGCGTATCCCTCAACGGCAAGGTGGCCAAGCCCGGCGCGGAGGTGAAGGAAAACGACGTGCTGGAAATCCGCTTTGGCAGCCGGGTGGGGCGTTACCGCATCACCAGCATCAAAGAGGTGGTGCGCAAGGAGGGTGCGGCCGATATGTACGAGGTGCTCCAGGAGGACGCGCAAACCCGGGCCGAGCGCGGCGAGGAATAAGCCCATGAGCAGCTATGCCATCATTCTGGGCGGCGGCAGCGGCCGCCGCATGGGAAGCGGCCGCAACAAGATCTTTCTGCCCCTGCGCGGCATTCCCGCCATTGTGCGCGCCATCGCCCCGTTTACGGGCTTTTGCGCCGGCGCGGTGGTGGTGGCCGCCCCGGGCGAGGTGGAGGAGATGAAGGCCGTCCTGGCCCGCTACGGCATGAGCCGTTTTGTATCCGCCGTGGTGCCCGGCGGCAGCGAGCGCCAGCACTCCGTATGGAACGGGCTGCAGGCGCTTGCGCCGGAGGCGGACGTAGTGCTCATCCACGACGGCGCGCGCGCGCTGGTATCCGAGCAGGTTATCCGCAGCGCGCTTTTGTCCGTGGCGGAGCACGGCAGCGGCGTGGCCGCCATCCCCGTGGTGGATACCATCAAGCGCGCCTGCGGCGGCGGGCTGGTGCAGGAAACGCCCGACCGTTCGTCGCTTTACACCATCCAAACCCCGCAGGCCTTCCGCAGGGAGCTGATCGTACAGGCGCACGAGCAGGCGCAGCGGGACGGCTTTCTGGGCACGGACGACGCATCGCTGCTGGAGCACGCGGGCCTTCCCGTGTACCTCAGCCCGGGCGACCGCGAAAATCTCAAGCTGACCACCCCCATGGATCTGGCGCTTGCCGAATTGCTTTTGGAGCTGCGCCAGCAGAAGGAGGAAATCCAATGATTCGTATAGGCCACGGCATGGATGTGCACCGCCTGACCGAAGGGCGCAGGCTGATTTTGTGTGGTGTGGAGATTCCCTATTCCCTGGGGCTGTTGGGGCACAGCGATGCGGATGTGGCCACCCACGCGCTGATGGACGCCCTGCTGGGCGCGGCTGCTATGGGCGATATCGGCAAGCTGTTTCCCGATACGGAGGAGCGCTACCGCGGCGCGGATTCCATCGAGCTGCTGCGGGTGGTGTGCGAAAAAATCGGGGAAAAGGGCTATCGCCTGGGCAATGCGGATCTTACCATTGTGGCCCAGCGTCCAAAGCTGCGCCCGTATATCGATCAGATGCGTCAGCGCCTGGCGGACGCCATTGGCGTGGACGCGGAGCAGATCAGCGTCAAGGCCACCACCACCGAAAAGCTGGGCTTTGAGGGCGAGGGGCTGGGCATCACTGCTCACGCGGTGTGCCTGCTGGAAAAATAGCATGTCATCCCACCGCAGCGCATCCGTCCCGGCAACCGCTGCGGCTCCCAAACGCAACCATCTGCTGCTGATGGTTGCGTTTTTCTTTCTTATTGGCTGTGTAACCGTCCGGTATGTTTCCGGCGGCGCGTGGCTGTGGGCGCTGGCGGCCATGGGCGCGGCGATCGCGGTTTTGGCACGCCGCATGGGCCTTTCCCCGGGCATCGGCGTGGCCGTGGTGTGCTTTGCGCTGGGATCGCTGCATGCGCACCATGCGCTGGATCTGCCCATGCCCGAACCCGGAACCTATGAAATCACGGGCTTTGTGTACGGCGGCTGCACCGAACGCGATGACCAGCGGATTACGTTTGCGCTGGGGAATCTTACCCTGAACGGCGAGCCTGTGCCGGGAAAGGCCTACTGCAGCCTGCGCTGGGAGGAAGCCCCTCCCGCGCTCTTTGACGGCGCACAGCTGCGCTTTTCGGGCCGGGTGTACCGCCCGGAGGGCAAAAGCGGCGAGCCGCGCATGGATTTTCATCTGTGGGCAAGGCAGCAGGGCTACCGTTTCGGCATTGCCCTCTACGAGGAGCCTCTGGTGGAAAACGGCCCCGATTCCGCCCCGGTCCGGGATGCGGCGTACCGTGTGCGCCAGCGGCTTTCCGCAGCCCTTGAGCGGGTGATGGGCCCGAACGCCCGCATTGCCATGGCGCTTCTGTTTGGCCAGCGCGAGGGACTTACGCAGGAGGAAACCGCCGCATTCAAAAAGCTGGGAATCGCGCATGTGATGAGCGTTTCCGGCCTGCATGTGGGGCTGCTGGGCGGGCTGCTGATGCTGGCGCTGCGCCGTATGTCCGTTGGACGGCGCACGGGGCTTGCCCTGCTCAGCGCGTTTTTGCTGGGCTACTGCGCGCTGACCGGCTTTTCCGCCGCCTCGGTACGCGCGGCGGTCATGCTGGTGTGCGCGTCGGTTGGCCGGCTGTTTCTCCGGCGGGGCGACCGGCTGACCACGCTTGCCGCCGCCATGCTTTTTGTGCTGGTGCTGGATCCGCTGAGCGCGCTTTCCGCCGGCTTTGTGCTGTCCTTTGGCGCCATGCTTGGCATTACGCTGTTTGGGCGGTCCATCCTGAACGGGCTGAACGCGCTTTGGCCGCAGCTCTCCGCAGGCGTACGGCGGGGCTTGCCCCGGGCGCGCCCTGCCCGCGTGCAGCTGCGCGTGAAGGAGCTGCTGGCCGTATCGCTTGCGGCGCAGCTGGGCGTGCTGCTGCCCTCCATGCGCTTTTTCCACCAGCTGCCGCTGTACGGCGTTTTGATCAACCTGCTCATTGTGCCGCTTACAGGCGGCGTGCTGGTGCCGCTTTATGCCGCGGCGCTGCTGTGCTCGCCCCTTCCGCTGGCGGGTGCGGCGCTGGGCGGCGCAGCCTCCCTGGCAACGGAGGTGCTGCTGTGGCTGGTACGGCTTTTGTCCAGGCTGCCCTATGCGGCCATCCGTACCGCCGCGCCACCGGTGCTGGTGTGCGTGGGGCTGGGCGCGGCCATGCTGCTGCTATCCAACCGCGTGCCGGGCAGCCTGCGCAGGCGCGCGGCCGCCTCCGTGCTTGTTGCCTGCGTCGCGCTGGGCGCATGGGCGTTGCAGCGTCCCGCCGGGCTGCGCTATCTCCAGCTATCCGTGGGGCAGGCGGATTGCGCGCTGCTTTTGGACGGCGACAAAACCATCCTGATCGATACCGGGCCGGACGGCCTGGCCGCGCTGGATTATCTGCTGGATGAAAACCGCGATGTGGACGCGCTGATTCTGACCCACCTGCATCTGGATCACGCGGGCGGCGTGGCGGCGCTGCTTGAAAGCGGTGTGAAAATCCGTCAGGCCTATCTGCCGGCCGCCGCCTGGGAGCAGCAGCTGGAGCCGGAGTCACTTGCGGTATATCAGCTGCTTTTATCGCAGGATATTCCCCTGTCAACGCTTGCAAGCGGCGACGAGCTGCGCTACAATAGGAGTACGATCCGGGTTTTCTGGCCGGACCGCCGCACGGTGCGCCCCGGCCAGAACGCCAACCATTATTCGCTGGCGCTCTCCATCGATCTGGACGGCTTTACCCTGCTCAACGCCGGCGACCTGAGCGGCCTGTACGAGCGCTACGCCGCCGCGCCCGCGGATATCCTCAAGCTGGCGCACCACGGAAGCGCCGAAAGCAGCTCCGACCCGTTTCTGGCCTTTGTGCGGCCGCGCTACGCGCTGCTCAGCGTATCCGGCGCAAACCGCCTGCTGCCCTCGCCGCAAACGCTTGAGCGCCTTGCCCGGCAGGGGATTGATGCGTTCCGCACCGACGAATGCGGCGACATCACCCTCTCCGTGCGCGACGGACAGCTGCTGATTACCCCCTACAACGAAAGGAACACCCCATGAACCATACCGCTTTCTTCGACATGCTCAAGGCCGGAAGCATTGGCGAATGCTACCTGTTTGAGGGCAGCGAGGAGTACATCAAGCAGCAGGCGCTCAAGCAGCTTTGTGCCAGGCTGCTGCCCGCGGGGCTGGAGGAAATGAACCTGACGGAGCTTTCCGATCCCGACCCGGACACGCTGATCGCCGCGGCGGAAACGCTGCCCTTTCTGGGCGAAAAGCGTCTGGTGGTGGTGCGGGACTGCCCGCTGATCGCCTCCGGGCGCAAGGGCGAGGATGAGGACAGCGCCAAAGCCATCGCCGGCTATCTGGAGCGCATTTCGCCCAGCACCTGCATTGTGTTTTACGCAAAGGGCAAGGCGGACGGGCGCAAAAAGCTGTATACCCTGCTCAAAAAGAAAAACGCCATTGTGGATTTTTCCCCCATGAACGACGCCGAGTGCGCCGACTGGGCGCGCAAAACCATGCGCCGCCTGGGCAAGCAGCTGGATGGCGAAAACGCCGCCCGGCTGGTGTTTACCGTGGGGCATGACGCGGCGCTTTTGCGCCAGGAAATGGAAAAGCTATCCAGCTATCTGGACGATCGCGAGACCGTTACCGCCCAGGATATCGACGCCATCTGCACCCGTTCCACCGAGTGCACGGTGTTTCAGATGGTGGACGCGCAGGTGGCGGGCGATAACGACCGCGCCTTTGCCCTGCTGCGCGATATGGTGCGCGCGGGCGAGCAGCGCATGATGATCCTTGCGATGCTTTTGCGCCAGTACCGCATCCTCTACCACATGCGCTGCCTGATAGACGAGCGCACGCCCCCCGGCTCGCAGGCGCAGCTGCTGGGCATTCCGCCCTTTGCCGTCAGCCGCACGCAGCAGCAGGCGCGCCGCTTTGACCGCCAGAAGCTGCGCGAGGCCTACGATTATCTCATGGATCTGGATTTTCGCATCAAGCAGGGCGTGCAGTCGCAGGACAGCTGCGCGGAAAACGCCCTGCTGGCGCTGGAAAGCATTCTCCGGGGCAGTCAGGAACGCCCCTGAAGCACATACACAAAGAAGAAAGGAATGAATCACCATGCCCGACATCCGCTATGATCTGGCCTGTCTGACGGATCCCACCATCTATCAGCTTGGCCGCATGGAGGCCTTCTCCGATCACGACATCTTCCTGACCGCCGAGGAGGCCAGGGCAGGCGCATCCAGCCTGCACCAGAGCCTGAACGGCCTGTGGAAGTTCCACTATGTGGAAAACCCCGCCCAGCGCCCCCAGGGCTTCTGGCAGGATGGCTACGATGTATCCTGCTGGGACAGCATTCCTGTGCCCGGCCACATCCAGCTCAACGGCTACGGCAATCCCCAGTACGTCAACGTCCAGTATCCCTGGGATGGTCACGAAAAGCTCACCCCGCCCGCCATCCCGCAGGAATACAACCCCGTGGGCAGCTATGTGCGCACCTTTGAGGTGCCCGCCAGCTGGAAGGACATGCGCGTGGTGCTCACCTTCCACGGCGTGGAAACCGCCTTCTTCTGCTGGGTGAACGGCCAGTTCCTGGGCTACAGCGAGGACAGCTTTACCCCCTCCCGCTTTGATATCACCGCCGCCCTCCGGCCCGGCCTGAACACCGTGGCCGTGGAGGTGTTCCGCTTTTCCACCGCCAGCTGGCTGGAGGATCAGGATTTCTGGCGCTTCAGCGGCATCTTCCGCGATGTTACCCTCACCGCCTTCCCGCAGGCGCATGTGCACGACCTGTTCGTGCATGCCGACATGGACGGCTCCCTGCGGGTGGATTACAGGCTGGATCTGCCCGGGGACAGCGACATCACCCTGGAAATGAAGCTGCTGTGCGGCTGCGGCTGCGAGGCGGACGCCGTCTGTCTGCCCGCCAGCCCCGAAATGACCGTGGAGCGCACCATTGAAAACGTGCGCCTGTGGAGCGCGGAGAATCCCTGCCTGTACACGCTGGAAACCACGCTCAAAAAGCCCTGCGGCTGCGTGCTGGAAGTATCCCGCACCCGGGTGGGCTTCCGCCGCTTTGAGCTGCAAAACGGGCTGATGCTTATCAACGGCAAGCGCATCATTTTCAACGGCGCCGACCGTCACGAGTTCTGCATGCAGGGCGGGCGCACCGTTTCCTACGAGGACATGCTGACCGATATCCGCGCCATCAAGCGCAACAACATCAACGCCATCCGCACCAGCCACTA
>JAEDGL010000113.1 GCA_016297535.1 Clostridia bacterium
GCGTTTCTTTTCTCTGTATCGTTTTCAAGGTTCGGTGCTCTCAAGCGAGCTTGTATATAATAGCACAGTCCCGAAGGGTTGTCAACACCCTTTTTGAAAAAATTGCAGATTTTTTACGAAAAATGACGATTTGTTCATAAAAGACGATATTCAGCCGTTTTTTGCAAAAAACAGAGGGTTAACCGCGCAGCTTTCTGCCCAGGGTGAGCAGCGCATCGGTGGGGTAATCGATGTGCTGCCTGGCGGGCCCGGCCATCACGCGATCAAATTCCTCCTGTGAAAAGCCCAGGCGCTGCCTGACGGTATCGATGTACTGCGCCAGCAGCTTTTCATCGCAGGCGGGCTTTTCCAGCTCCTGCAGCGCCTGCTCGCGGCTCATCTGGCCGGAAAGGATCATGCTGGACAGGTGCGAGGTGCGCTTGTCCACCCCAAATTTTTGGGGGAACCAGTACAGCTGGATAAAGGCGGTCAGGATGTTTTCCAGATGCTTGGAGCCGTAGTATTCAAACCCGCAGAACGCGGAAAGCTCCTCAAACGCGCGGTCGCGCTCGTAGGGCACCAGATTGAGGGGGGCCACGGTCCGAACGCCCAGCAGCTTTTGTTCAAGAATGACCCGGTAGCGGGAAATGAGCCTGAGTTTGCGGATGGGCTTGCGGCCAAAGCGGCGGTGGATGGCGCGGATATTGACCACATCAAAGGGCGTATAGGTATTGCCGCGCTGAAGGATGCTTTCCAGCGCGAAATTGGCGCCGCTGAGGAAATAGCGGATGTGGTGCTCGCGCATGTAGCCGTAAAGGCAGGCGAAGAGCACATTATCCTGCGGCACGGCCAGATTGGGCACACCGGCCAGCATATAGGCGCGGGTAAGATCGTTAAACTGCTCCGCGTCCGGGGTGATGGTTACCAGATCAATCCCGGCCGCGCTGCACAGCTTGCGGATATTGTTTTTGGAAATGTCCGTATCAAAGCCGTCGTCCACATGCACGCCCAGAATGCGCAGCCCCCACTGGCTGCCCAGATAGGCCAGATAGGACGAATCCAGCCCGCCGGAAATACCCATGATGCAATCGTACTTTTTGCCCTTTCCATCCCGTTTGATTTCCTCCACCAGCGCCTGCAGCCTGCGCTGCCCCTCCTGGTTGGGAAACCACACCGTTTTGGCATCCTCCAGCGCGCGGGTGCAGTAATTGCACACGCCGTGTTCGTCAAAGGCAATCGTCGGGTCTGCGCGATCATCCATCACGCAGCGGGTACAGCGTTTCATGCGTTCAACCTCCCTGTGGAAAAATCCCTGCGCAGAATTTCGCATATTCTTTCCGCCGCGTGGCCGTCGCCAAAGGGCTGATAGGACGGGTCGATCACCTGCTGCGCCGAGAGCTTTTGCAAAATGTCCGCGCAATCCGCCCTGGCCAGCTGGTTGCGGTTGCCCACCATGGTTTCGGGCCATACGGGGTAATCCAGTACAAACACGCACTGCACGCCGGCGTAAAACGCCTCGCACTGCAGGCCGCCGGAATCGGTGACGATTTTTTTGGCATGGCATGTCAGCTGCACGCTGTCGGCATACCCCACGGGCTGGGTGAGCACGATGTTCCCAAACCCCTTCTGCCGGCAGATGCGCTGCGCCCGCTCGCGGTTTCGCGGATGCACGGGATAGATGACGGGCGCGTCCAGGCTGTTCATGGCAAGCAGGATCTGGCTGAGCGGCTCGTCGCTGAAGGTGTTTTCCTGCCGGTGGCAGGTCATATAATAGTAGGTTTCCGGCACGGCGACCGGCGCGCCGTCCAGATCCACAATGTTGGGATGATCCCACGGCCGGTTGGCAAAGTGCAGGAACGAATCGTACATGATGTTGCCAACGCAGTAGGCCCGGTCGCCCAGGCCCTCCCGAACCAGCTTCTGGCGGGCGTCCTCCGTGGCGCAAAAGAGCAGGGTGGAGCAGTGGTCCGTCAGCTTGCGGTTGATCTCCTCGGGGTTGTCCAGCGTGCCCAGGCGGTTGCCCGCCTCCACATGCAAAACCGGAATGCGCAGCTTGGCCGCGGCCAGCGCCGCCGCCAGGGTGGAGTTGGTATCGCCATACACCAGCAGGGCGTCGGGCTGCTCCTTTTGCAAAACCTCCTCGATGCCCGTAAGCATACGCGCGGTCATCTGCGCGTGGGTGCCGCCGGAAACGCCCAGGTTGTAATCCGGCCGGGGAATGTCCATTTCGCGAAAGAAAATGGCGGACATGTTATCGTCAAAGTGCTGGCCGGTATGCACCAGCACCTCCTCATGCTCCCTGCGCAGCGCGCGCGAGCCCGCCGCTGCCTTGATAAACTGCGGGCGTGCGCCCACAACGGTTACAATCCTCACAAGCGGCCTCCTTTGTCCACGGCAGACAGAATGCGTTCAAATTCGGTTTCCCAGGACATGTTCTGCTGCGCGTATTCGCGCATGCGCTGCGCCGCATCCGCCGTGACGCGCACGCGCAGGGCAAAGGCGGCCACATCCTCCATTTCAATGGGCGAATCATCATTGGGCACCTGCAGGGCAAAGGGATCATCCTTTGCAATGGCAGGATCCTCGCCCGCGTACACAAAGGGCAGGCCGCGCGCCATGTATTCGCGGCCCTTCATCACCGTGCCCACGGACAGGCCGATGCGGTACAGGCCCAGCGAGCTGATGCCCAGATCCATGCCGTTGACCAGCTCATCCAGCTCCTGCCCGTACACGGCTCCATGAAAGCACACGCGGTCTTCCAGCCCCTGCTCGCGCGCCAGCTCGCGCCATTTGGCCAGCGAGCCGTCGCCGTCGTTGCCGGCAAAGTGGAGGGTGATGGTTTCGCCGCCCCGGTAGCGCCGCAGGGCGTCGATCATGCGGTCGTAGCCGTGCCAGTCGCACATGCTGGCCAGCAGCAGCAAATGCAGCCCGTCCTGCCGGGGCTGATAGCTTCGCAGGGGAATGGCGCCTACATCGATGCCGTTATGAATGTTCATGGCGGGCTTGCCGTAAAGGCGGCCGCCCGCATCCTCGCCGATCACGGTAAAAAAATCCACATGCCGCTGCGCAAGCCGGGCATAGGCGTTGGACAGCCTGAGCCCCACGCGGCGCGCCAGCCCCGGCTGCACGCTGCCGTCCCCGTTGCCCTGTCCCAGATAGGTGGGAATTTCCTGCACCAGGGTGACGCCCCTTTTTTTGGCCAGCCTGACAAAGCGCACGGCGGGCGGAAAGGTGGGCAGAAAGCGGATGTACATCAGCTGAAACGCGTGCATGCCCAAAGCGCGGATGGCGGCGCGGTACATATCGACAAAATACAGGGTATGGTAGTAGGTTTCCCGGGGCAGGGCGCGGGTGGTGTTCATCACGCGCCGCCTTTGGCCGGTATTGCGGCACACCAGGTCAAAGCCGGTGCCGTCCCATTCCAGATACCATGCCTCATAGCCCAGGCGCATGCAGGCGTTCATCTGGCCGTTAAACTTGCGCTTGAGCGTTTCCGGCACGCAGGTGGGGTATTTCATCAAAAAGAAAATGCTCTTCATTGGCAATCGGTCTTCCTTACAGCAGGTTCTGCCACACATACCAGTCGTGGCCGTCGGTTTCCATGATCACTTCGCCCTCGCCGCTGTACAGCACGGGGATGCCGCGGCTCTCCATCTGGCTTTTGATGGTGGTTACGCCATCCTCGTAATTGGTAATGAGGCAAAAGCGCGGATCCACCGCGTTCAGAAAATCCTCCTGCACGGGGGTGATGCCGTGATGCGGCGCCTTGAGCAGATCGGCCTTGAGCAGCTCCGGCTCCAGCTTGCCGGCATAATACTCCTGGGCCTTGCCGGTGATATCCGCCGTAAGCCAAACGGAGGCCTCGCCAAACTCCACGCGCTCAATCATGGAGCGGGCGTTGCCGTTGGGAATATCCCAGTAGCGAAACACCCGGATGATGGCGCCGCCCAGGGTGATGACATCGCCGGTGTACAGGCGGTGCACGGTAATGCCCTTTTGCTGCGCCATTTCCACGGTGCGCTTTTCCAGCTTGTCGCCCGCCACCATCACGTTGGAGTAGGGGTGCATGTATTCCTGCACGGCGTAATCGTTTTTCATCAGGTGATACAGGCCGTTGATATGATCATCGTGGTAATGGGTGTTGAGCAGGTATTTGAACGAGCGGATGTCCCGCGCCTCCAGTGCGCCGGTCAGGTGGTGAAACAGGGCGCTGGGGCCGCCGTCCACCATCATGCGCTCGCCGCCGCATTCCAGCAGCAGCGCGTCGCCCTCGCCCACGGATATGGCCGTTACGCGAAGCACATCCCCGGCCCAGTTTTCCGGGGGCGGCCCCATGTGCACCTCCGCGCAGGCCGGAAGGCACAGCGCCAGCAGCAACAGCAGCATCAACAGCTTTTTCATCGTTTACGGCTCTCCCTTCTGGTATTCGCTGCGCGCCTTCACATGCGCCTGCTCCATGGCCATATCGCGGTGGGTAACGCCGGCTTTGTAGCCCATCTCCCCCAGCCGGTGGCTGATGGCCTCGGCAATGGCCACGCTGCGGTGGCAGCCGCCCGTGCAGCCGATGGCAATAACCAGCCGGTGCTTGCCCTCGGTGATGTAGTTGGGCAGCAGAAAGCCCAGCATATCCATGGCCTTGGCCATAAAGGTGCGCGTAACGGGATGCTCCATCACAAAATCGCGCACGTCCGCGTCCTGGCCGGTATGCTGGCTCAATTCCGGAATATAGAAGGGATTGGGCAGAAAGCGCACGTCAAACATCACATCGGCCTCGCGGGGGATGCCGCGCTTGAAGCCGAAGCTGAGCACCTCCACGTTGAGGGAGGGCTGCTCATCCGCGCTGAGCACAACGGCGCGCAGGATTTTCTGCAGTGCCCGGGGCTTGAGGCTGGTGGTATCCACCAGATGCGTGGCCGTCTCGCGCAGGGGCATCAGCCGTTCGCGCTCCTCGCGGATGGCCTGCTCCAGGGTAAGGCCGTCCGCGCTGAGGGGATGCTCGCGGCGGGTTTCCTTGTAGCGGTTTACCAGCGTCTGGTCATCGGCCTCGATGAACAGCGTATCGATGGTAAAGCCCACCATGCGCGCCTCGTCGATCATTTTGGTAACGGCCCTGGCGTCAAAAAACTCGCCGGAGCGAATGTCCGCCGCAACGGCCACCACAGGGTTTTTGACATTGCGGCAGGCCTCCATAAAGGGCACCAGCATCACCGGCGGCAGATTGTCCACGCACAGCGCGCCCAGGTCCTCCAGATACCGGATCGCGACGGTTTTGCCCGCGCCGCTCATGCCCGTTACAATCAGAAAGTGCATAGGTTTTCCTCCCGGGTGTTTGTCTTTGGTTTGTGTGCCCTCAGGCCCCCGTCACCGGCGCGTCCTCGCCGATGATGCGCACCTCCGGGTGCAGGCGAACGCCGGTTTTTTCCCATACAATGCGCTGCACCTGGGCTATCAGCGCCAGATAATCCGCCGCGGTGCCCTGCCGGTCGTTTACCAGAAAGCCCGCGTGCAGCGTGGATACGCTGGCCCCGCCCACGCGCAGGCCCTTGAGCCCGCACTGGTCGATGAGCGTGCCGGCAAAATGCCCCTTCGGCCGCTTGAAGGTGGAGCCGCAGCTGGGCAGGGTAACGGGCTGCTTTTCGCGGCGGCGGGCGTTGAACTCGCGCATGGCGGTGCGGATGGTATCCTCATCGCCTCTGGAAAGCGCCACCGTTACGCTGGTTACGGCAAGGGGGCCTTCGGCCTCCATCAGCGCGCTGTGGCGGTAGCCAAAGGCCATTTCCTCATTGGTAAGGCTGACGGTGCCGCCCGCGGCATCCAGCGCGGTTACGGTGGATACCACATCCTTCATCTCGCCGCCATAGGCCCCCGCGTTCATATACACCGCGCCGCCCACCGTGCCGGGAATGCCCGCGGCAAATTCCAGCCCGGTAAGCCCCGCATCCGCCGCGGCGTTGCTCAGCCGGGTGAGCGTGGCGCCGGCCTGCGCCGTTAGCGCGTAGCGCCCGTCCGGCAGGGGGATGGGATCGCTGATCTGCTGAAAACCATCTCCGATATGAATGACCAGCCCCCGCACGCCGCCGTCGCGCACCAGCAGGTTGCTCCCGTTGCCCAAAAGCGTAACCGGCACCTGCAGCGCAGCTGCCGCAGCAAGCGCCGCGCGCAGCTCCTCCACGCCGGCAATCTCGCACAGCACCTCCGCCGGGCCTCCCAGCCGCAGGGTGGTATAGCGGCTCATGGGGGCATACTCCACAATCTGCTTTTTGGGCATATGCTCTCCAAGCGTTTTCAAAAGCGACTCGTGAACCTTCGTTTCCATGCTGCCGCACCCCTTTCCTGGTTGCCAGACGGTCAAATTGTACCGTACTTCGCCCTGTGTTGTCAAACACAAAGCGCTTCTTTACAGGATATGCGCAAAGTTTGGTGTTTATCCGGCAATCAATCATTGCCAGCGCTTCTTTCCTTGCTTTTGCATGAATTTGTGATACAATAAATCATGGTGTGATGGGCATATCTGTTCCCCTTGCGCCAAGCCCGCAAATCAATGGGAGGAATGAAGCAATGACGGTTGGCGTCATTTCCCTCGGGTGCTGCAAAAACACGGTGGATACCGAGCTGATGCTTGGCATTCTGAAAAACGCCGGCTACCAGATCACCGCCAGCGAGCAGGAGGCGGACATCCTGATTGTAAACACCTGCGGCTTTATCGACCCCGCCAAGCAGGAAAGCATCGACACCCTTTTTTCCATGGCGCGCTACAAGGAGACGGGCCGCTGCAAGCTGCTTGTGGCCACCGGCTGCCTGGTGCAGCGCTACGAGCAGGCGCTGCGCGAGGAAATGCCCGAGGTGGATCTGTTTTTGGGCGTCAGCCAGTACGAACGGCTGCCCCAGGCCATTGAAGAGGCGCTTGCAGGCAAGCGCCTGAGCCTTTGCACGCCCAAGGGCGGCATTCTGCAGGGCGAGCGCGTGCTGACCACCGCCCCCTGGACGGCCTACATCCGCATTGCGGACGGCTGCGACAACTGCTGCGCCTACTGCGCCATCCCCCTCATCCGGGGAGGCTTCCGCAGCCGCGATATCGAGGATGTATTGGAAGAAATCCGCACGCTGGCGGCGCAGGGCGTGCGCGAGCATGTGCTGGTGGCGCAGGATACCAGCCGCTTTGGCATCGACCGGGTGGGCCACAGCCAGCTGCCGGAGCTGATGACCCGCGCGGCGGATATTCCCGGCGTGGAGTGGCTGCGCGTGCTCTACACCTATCCGGACGAGGTGGATCAGACCCTGCTGGACGCCATGGCCTCCCGTCCCAACATCTGCAAATACCTGGATCTGCCCCTGCAGCACGCCGACCCGGAGCTGCTTGTGCGCATGAACCGCCGGGGCGATATCCACGCCACCCGGGCGCTGCTCAAAAAGGCGCGCGACATGGGCTTTGTGCTGCGCACCACCTTCATTACGGGCTTTCCGGGCGAAACGGAGGAGCAGTTTGAGCGCCTGATGGCGTTTGTTGAGGATATCGGGTTTGACCGTCTGGGCGCGTTCACCTTCTCCCCCGAGGAAAACACCCCCGCCGCCGCCATGCCCGGCCAGATTGACGAGGACGTCAAGCAGGCCCGGCTGGACCGCCTGATGCGCGCGCAGCAGCGCATTTCCCTCCAGCGCAACCGCCTGCGCCTTGGCACGGTGGAAAAGGTGCTGGTGGAAAGCATCCGCACGAATGAGCAAAGCGGCCTGTCCTGCGGCGTTGGCCGCAGCGCGCAGGAGGCGCCCGATTCCGACGGAGAGATTCTCGTAACCGGCGCGGATGAAAACGACATCGGCACGTTCATCAGCGTTCGCATCACCGGCGCGGACGTTTACGACCTGACAGGAGTGAAATTATGAACTGGCCCAACCGGCTTTCCCT
>JAEDGL010000114.1 GCA_016297535.1 Clostridia bacterium
GTTCTTTCGTAGGCAACAGGCTGAGAGCTGCCAAGCATGGTAACGCTGTTGATCAGATAATCATAGCCATCCTTGCGATAAAGCGAACGAATCATCGCACCGTTTTCATCCGGTCTCATCTGGAAAGCATACAGATATCCATCTTTGTAAGTAAAGCGGAAGTCCTTGCTTGTAAACGCTTTTTCATCGTTATCCTGAAAAGAGCCGTCCTGCGCGTTTACTTCTCCCTCGCCAAACTGCTTCCAGAAGGTAGTCGAATAAATACCCTCGCCGTTTACCTCAAGCCACTTTCCCAGCGCAAGCAGAACCCCGGTTTCCTCATCCGTAATGGTTCCATCCGGCTTAGGGCCGATATTCAGCAGAAGGTTGCCGTTTTTGCTGACGATATCAATCAAATCACAGACAATCTGCCGTGCGCCTTTAAACTCGTTATCCGTAGTATATCCCCAGGAACGCTTGCCAATCGCAGTATCCGTTTGCCAGGGCAGGGGCGAAATGCCCGTGAGTGCGCCTCTCTCCACGTCAAAGGTGGCTACGGTGTAGGGAAAGGCTTCGTGCTTGTAATTAATGGTAACCTCTTTCCCCCATTCCTCAGCGCGGTTATAGTAATACGCTGCCAGTTTTTTCAGATAGGGTTTAAAGCTGTGGTTGTGAATCCACCAGTCAAAGTAAACAATCTGCGGTTTGTGCAGGTCGATCAGCTCGCAGGTGCGAACCAGCCAATCCTCCATCCACTCATCCGTTGCACCTCTGGAAAAAGCGCTGAAGGTGGTTTGATGCAGCGTGTCGCCATCAAACTCCGGGCAATGGAACGCCGGGCCGTAGAAATCCTGGTAGGCAGGGTCGTTTACATCGCTGTCGAACGTACGGCCCATATTCATAAAGAAGAAGTGCTCCGCCCTGTGCGTGGATGCACAAAAGACAAGGCCATTTTCATCACAGGCTTGTTTCAGCTCGCCGATCACATTGCGGCAAGGGCCTATCTGAGCAGCGTTCCAGCGATTGAAGGCTGTATCATACATGGCAAAACCATCGTGATGCTCCGCGACGGGTACAACATACTTTGCACCGGCCTGCTTAAACAGCTGTATCCATTCCTGCGCATGAAACTTTTCGGCCTTGAACTGGGGGATAAAATCCTTGTAGCCGAATGTTTTTTGGCTTCCGTAGGTTTGAATGTGATGCTCATATGCCTTGGTGCCAGGCGTATACATGGAGCGGGGATACCACTCGTTGTCAAAAGCGGGCACAGAATACACGCCCCAATGAATGAAGATGCCGAACTTGGCATTTGTAAACCAGTCCGGTACTTTGTGATGCGCAAGGGAGGACCATTCCGCCTTGTACCTGCCCTTTTCAATGACCTGATCAATCTGTTTCAGATATTCCTCTCTGTTCATTCAGTTGCGCCTCCCTGCTTTTCGTTAACACCATGCAAAAACAGCCCGACAAGAGTTCTGTTTGTCAGGCTGTTCAAAAGAAAATCAATCAGCGTAGTTGTTAAAATAGTTCTGAATCAGCACAATGGGCGTTCCCTTGTCGCCGCTGCCGCTGGTTAAATCGCTCAAGGAACCGAGCAGATCAGTCAGGCGGCGAGGAGTGGTACCTTCGGAGACCATCTGTCCCTTCAGGTTGCCGTCCTTCTCCTTGATGCGCTCCTTGATCGCCTTGGCCAGCTCATCGCCGCTGAGGTTGGCAAAATCGTTATCAGCAAGGAATTTCAGCTTCAGCTCGTTGGGCAAGCCGATCAAACCGTCGGTGAAGCCGGCGCCCACCACCGGATCCGCCAGTTCCCAGATCTTTCCGACCGGATCCTTGAAAGCGCCGTCGCCATAGACCATGGCTTCCACCTTTACACCGGTGCGGGCGAGCAGCTCGTTCTGGATCTTTTCAGCCACATCCTGCGCGTTTTTGGGGAAGAGCTTAACCGTGTTTTCCGTTGCCTTGTTGGAGCCCAGAAGGCCGTAAGAGGCGTTATAGCCGCTTCCGTGAACGGGAGCGTTCAGGATATCGGCAAGAGTCAGAACGATTTTGCCTCCCTTAGCCAGAATACGGCGTCTGGAGCGCTCGCGAGTATGGATGTCGCAGCAGATGACATTGGGCGTATAATCGACAATAGCGTCGGCGCGATTGGAAAAAACGATCTGCGCCTCAGCGCCTTCTTCTTCGATCAGGCTTTTGTAGTAGTCCACATAGTCCACACCGGTAAATGGATGCTTTGCATAGCCAAAGGCCTTGCGATACGCATCCAGAGACAGCACATCCGTATAGGGATCGATGCCGCTGGCATCCAGAACATCCTCATCAAACAGATGGTTGCCCACCTCGTCGGAAGGGTAGCTGAGCATGAGCACAATTTTCTTTGCGCCCCGCGCAATACCGCGCAGGCAGATGGCAAAACGGTTGCGGCTGAGGATAGGGAACACAACGCCCACGGTTTCGCCGCCCAGCTTGGCCCGAACGTCCGCGGCGATATCATCCGTGGAAGCATAGTTGCCGTCCGCGCGGGCAACGACAGCCTCGGTAACGGCGATCACGTCTTTTTCATGCAGTTGGAAACCATCCTGTCCGGCCGCAGTCAGCACAGAATCCGCTACGATCTTGACAATGTCATCGCCCTGACGGATGATAGGCGCTTTGATGCCACGTGAAATGGTGCCTGCCATAAATGTCATTCCTTCCAAAACCCTCCAAAGAGGATTGTTTCTTGCATTTGAATCATCCCTGCAGCCTTTACGCCTGCAATCATGACAGATTATTATACCAAAGTATCCCCCATTTTGTCAATCTTTGCAAGGCTTTTGCGCTTTGATTTTGGGCTTTTCTAAGCCGTTTTGCACATTTTGACCATTTCCGAAGAATATGGTATACTTTGCGGGTGGAAAAGGTCAATTCCACCGCATGATCATTTTGGTGACTTTGTTTTCAGGAGGAACGCATGAACAGGCAGGCAGCCCTCAACCAATATATGTATGCATTAAAGCTGGGTCAGAAATACTACCGCGAATGCGTCGTGCGCGGCAAATATCCCTATCAGCAGACGCTAAACGATGTGTTTAACGAAAATCTGGCTGCGGCAAAGGTGAACATCGGTCTGGTTGATATCCCCATGGAGCAGATCGTAGGCACCACCACCAACGCCCGCGGCAACGCCTTTGCTGGTAACTTTATGCCGCTTCTTCACGAGGATACCGAATTTGGCTCCAAGTGGATTGCCCTGTGCGCTGCGCATCTGGAAGCCGGCGGTATTTCCGACCCCATCATCTGTTATGAATACATGGGCCGTTTTTATGTTACCGAGGGGAACAAGCGCGTCAGTGTGCTGAAAAGCTACGATGCTCCCAGCATTCCCGGCAACGTAACGCGCATTATCCCCACCTGGTCGGAGGATGAGGCGGTTCAGCTGTACTACGAGTTTATGCCCTTTTACGATCTCAGCGGCCTATATGATGTTACCTTTTCCTGCAGGGGCAGCTATGCCAAGCTGCAGGCAAGGCTTGGCTTTGAGCCGGATCACGTATGGACCAAGGAGGAACGGTCCGAGTTCCTGTACGGTTTTCGTCGCTTCAAGGAAGCATTTGAAAAGCTTAACACCGAAAAACTCCATATTACCCCCGGCGATGCTTTGCTGGTTTGGCTGCAGATGAACCCGGTCGAGGATCTGCAAAGCACCGATCTACACAAAAGCCTGACAGCCGCGTGGCCCGACGTGCGCATTTTTGCCAACGGTTCCGCAATTGCCGTAAGCACCGAACCCCAGGCCGAGGAAAAACCGGGGCTGACGCGCATCCTGGGTATCGGCCGGCCCAGCCACCTGAACGTTGCTTTTGTGCACGCACTGGATCCCGCCCAAAGCAGCTGGACGGCCGCGCACGAAAGCGGACGCAAGCAGCTGGAAAGCGCCATGGGCGATCGAATTTCGGTAAAAACCTATATTTGTGAGCAGGAGGATCCCTACGCAACGATGGAACGCGCCGTAGAGGAAGGGGCTCAGGTGCTCTTTGCCACCACACCCCCCCTGATCGCAGCCTGCCGCCAGATTGCTGCGCGCTATCCGCAGGTAAAGGTGCTGAACTGCTCGGTATCCATGCCGTACTCAGGGGTTCGAACCTACTACGGCCGCATGTACGAGGCCAAATTTATCACCGGCGCCATTGCGGGTGCTATGGCGGATGGCGACCGCATCGGCTACGTGGCCAACTATCCCATCATCGGCACCATCGCTTCCATCAACGCCTTCACGCTGGGCGCACGAATGATCCGCCCCAAAGCAAAGATTTTGCTCCGCTGGTCCTGCCTGCCCGGCAACCCCGTTCACTCTTTGATGGAAGACGGCGTAAGCGTGGTTTCCAACCGTGAAGCTGCCACAGAGGATCCCTATTGGGCATGGGAATGGGGCACCTACAAGGTGGAAAGCAACGGCAATCTGCTGCCCCTCTCTTCCCCGGTATGGAACTGGGGCAAATTCTATGAGGGCGTTGTTCAAACCATCTTCGACGGCGGCTGGAACATGCTAAACGCCAAAGAGGCGCAGGCCATCAACTATTGGTGGGGAATGAGCAGCGGCGTAATTGATGTTACCCTGAATCCAAACCTGCCCGAGGGCACCCGTCAGCTTGCTCAAATTCTTCGTCATGGGCTTGTGTCGGGAGCCATTGATCCTTTCCGGGCGAAGCTCGTTGATCAAAACGGCGAGATACGCAACGACGGCGAACGCAGCTTTGTTGCCGAGGAAGTAATGAACATGGATTGGCTGCTTTCCTCCGTGGAGGGATCGATTCCCAACTTTGACGAGCTTCTTCCCGTATCGCAGGAGCTGGTTCGTTTGCTTGGCCTCAAGCGCAATGAGATTCAGCCTACGCCCGAGGAGGTTATCCTGTGAGGATCCTGCTGATTTCAGACGAAGAATCTCCCTATTTGTGGGAGCATTATCAGCCCGGCAGGCTGGATGGGATTGATCTCATTCTGTCCTGCGGAGATCTTTCGCCTGAGTATCTAAGTTTTCTGGTTACGATGGGCCGTGCACCCGTTTTGTATGTGCACGGCAACCACGACGGAAGATACCTCAAACGTCCGCCCGAGGGCTGCGAGTGCATTGATGACACCATCGTCAACTTCAACGGTCTGCGCATTTTGGGGCTGGGCGGCTGCCAGCGCTACAGCAAGGGCGAGCATCAGTACACCGAACGTGAAATGGCCAAACGCATCCGCAAGCTTCTTCCTCAGCTCTGGCTCAACCGCGGGGTGGATATCGTGGTCACCCATGCGCCCGTTCGCGGTCTGGGCGATGAGGACAACCTTTCCCACCGGGGGTTTGCATCGTTTTACAATCTTCTGGAAAAGCACAAGCCGCGCTACTGGGCATATGGACACGTCCATATGAATTACGGCGTTCGCTGCCAGCGGGTGATCCAACATAACCAGACAACACTGATTAACGCATACGAGCGCTATCTGATTGAAGTGGAGCCCGTTAAGCCCCGTCCGACGCTGTGGCGCAAAAAGCCTGAGCGGTAGTCGCAACAAGCCCGCTACGCGATCCTTTCGGCCAAAAAAGCTTCCTCAACAGTACGGGGCGTGTATCATCGCGATACACGCCCCTTCGTTATTGCCTTTGCGCTTCTTTGATTTTCAGGCCAAGCTCAAATGCAAGCAATGCAATTCTTGCTTTGTCATCCAGCCGAACACTGCCGGACAGGCTGCGCGGATCCCATGTGGAATGATCCAGATTGTCACCGGCATAGAAGAACTGAAAGAAATCCGTCTTGCGGAAATTGCACAGCGCCTGCATGCCTGCACATTCCATCTCCACGCAGATAGCGCCCTGTTCCCGGCGGCGATTCACTTTCTCACGGGTTTCCCGATAGGGTGCGTCCGTGGTCCAGGTAATGCCCTCCACCCACGGGTAGTGTTTTTCACGGAGAACGTCTCGAAACAAATCTGCATACCGCGTGTTTACGTCGATCATATCGCCTGCGGGTGCATAGTGATAGCTGCATCCCTCGTCACGAATGGCCTTTGTGGGAATGATGATGCCGCAATCCTCAATTTCTTTCGTCAGTACCCCGCAATTGCCAAACAGAATCAGACAGCGGCTGCCAAGCGCCATCAAATCCTCATACTGGCCCACACAAGCGGGCTCCCCTACATAGGATTGAAACAGCGCAAACGTTTCGCCACCGTAATCCACCTCGTACACCGTTTTGGAGCCGGTAGCGCAACGGACTTGCGCAATCTGGCGGGCGTCAAACAAAGAAAGCGTTTTGTTGAACAGCTTCTCCGAAAAGCAGGAGATGGTTACGCTCGGAAAGTGATCCAGTTTCTTCATTACCATTTCCGGGTTGATCACCGCGGAAGGGGTTGGATCAAATTCTTCAAGAATCATTTGCACACCTCCTGCTTTTCAGAAAAGCATTCGTTTAGCGCTGCACGCGACCGCTGCCGCTGCCCTTCATCAGGCTTTCCACCTCGGCCACGGTAACACGGTTGAAGTCGCCGTTGATGGTGTGCTTCAGGCAGGAAGCCGCCACGGCAAACTCCAGCGCGTCCTTTTCGCTTTCGTAGTTGTTCAGGCCATAGATCAGGCCGCCGCCAAAGCTGTCGCCGCCGCCTACGCGGTCCACAATGTCGGTGATACGGTACTTGCGGCTGAGGAAGAAATCCTTGCCGTTGTACAGGCAGGCGCTCCAGTCGTTGTGGTTGGCGCTCTTGGATTCACGCAGGGTGATGGCCACGCGCTTTACATTGGGATAGGTATCCATGGCCAGCTTGGCGATGGCCTTGTACTGCTCAATGTTCAGCTCGCCATCCTCCACCTTGTTGGCGCTTTCGGCCTTCAGCAGCAGGGACTTCTGGAAGTCCTCCTCGTTGGCGATAATAGTATCCACATACTTGACCAGCTCGGTCATCACCTGATCGGCGGTCTTGCCGTACTTCCACAGATTCTTGCGGTAGTTCAGGTCGCAGCTTACGTGCAGGCCCATTTCCTTGGCGGTTTTGGCGGCTTCGATGCTCAGCTCCGCAGCGCCTTCGCTGATGGCGGGAGTAATGCCGGTGATGTGGAACCAGGTAGCGCCGTCAAAGGCCTTTTTCCAGTCGATATCGCCCACCTTGGCTTCGCAGATGGTGGAACCGGCACGGTCGTAGATCACCTTGGAGGGGCGCTGCACGGCGCCGGTTTCCAGGTAATAGATACCCATACGGCCATCGGCGCGCACAATGTTGGATACATCAACGCCAAAGCCGCGCAGCTCGCGAATGCAGGCTTCGCCGATATCGTTCTTGGGCAGTACGGTTACAAAGGCGGTTTCCATGCCATAATTGGCCAGAGAAACGCTCACGTTGGCTTCGCCGCCGCCAAAAGTGGCTTCGAGGCTGGGAGACTGGAAGAAGCGCTCGTATCCGGGGCTCTTGAGGCGCAGCATGATTTCACCAAAAGTAACTACCTTGGCCATTGGAAAAACATCCTTTCTGTATGTAGGTAATTCCGGATAAATGGTAAACGGCGCGGGAAAGCCGCTTACTTCTGCAGCAGGTGGATGGCAAAGCCGGCGATTTCATCCTTGAGATAGATGGCGCGCAGCTTTCCGTCCTTCATGATGGCGCTCTCGTCGTCAAACACGAAGCCGCGGCGTTCCATGTGCCAGCG
>JAEDGL010000115.1 GCA_016297535.1 Clostridia bacterium
GATAGGCGATGGCCGGGGTAGGCAGCACCTCCACCAGCACCGCGCGCGCGCCCACGGAGCAGATGCCCGCCACCAGCGCGCTTTCCAGCATTTCGCCGCTGATGCGCGTATCGCGGCCCACCAGAATGGTGGGGCGGTGCACATCGCTTGCCAGCACATAGGCGCTTGCCTGACCCAAACGGTAGGCGAGATCGCAGGTCAAATCCCGGTTGGCAATGCCGCGCACGCCATCGGTTCCGAACATTCTGGCCATTGGTTGGTTCCTCCCTGCACAAAAGCATGTCGTATTATATCGTATTATCCCGGGGAAAAGGCAGGGAGGACGGCCGCACGGGTCGTCCTCCCTGCTGCGTTTGTTTCCTCAACGCTTATGTTATGCCCAGAAAACGTCGGTATTCTTCGCCTCAAAGGTAAGCACTTCCTTGAGGAAGCTGATGGCCTTCTGCAGGCCCTCGTTGGGGGTCATCAGGCTGTCCTCATGCTCGATGGAAAGCACATCGTCGTAGCCCACCAGGCGCAGGGCGCTTACGATATCCTTCCACACGGCATAGTCGTGGCCGTAGCCAACGCTGCGGAAGATCCAGCTGCGGTTGATCTCCTGCGTAAAGTTCTTGGTATCCAGCACGCCGTTGACGGGGCAGTTGATGGGATCGATCTTGGTATCCTTGGCGTGGAAGAAATAGATGGCGTCGCCCAGGTAGCGGATGGCCGCCACGGGATCGATGCCCTGCCAGAACAGGTGGCTGGGGTCGAAGTTTGCGCCGATCAGCGGACCCACGGCCTTGCGCAGGCGCATGAGGGTTTCGGGGTTGTACACGCAGAAGCCCGGATGCATCTCAAAGGCGATCTTTTCGATGCCATGAGCCGCGGCGAACGCGCTGGTCTCGCGCCAGTAGGGAATAAGCACCTCGTTCCACTGATAATCCAGAATTTTGGGATAATCATCCGGCCAGGCGCAGGTTACCCAGTTGGGGGTCTTGTCCTCCGGGCAGCCGCCGGGGCAGCCGGAGAAGGTGATAATGCGCTTTACGCCCAGCTTTTCGGCCAGCAGCACCGCGCCCACAAAATCATCGTGGAAGCGCTTGGCCACCTGGGGATCGGGGTGCACGGCGTTGCCGTGGGTGCTCAGGGCGGAGATTTCCAGATGGTTCTTTTCCAGCACCGCCTTGAAATGCTCCAGCTTTTCCTCATCGTTCAAAAGCACGGCGGGATCGCAATGCGCCTTGCCGGGAAAGCCGCCGCAGCCGATTTCCACCGCCTGCACGCCGCTGTCGGCCAGGTACTTCATCGCATCTTCAAAGGACATACCGGCCAGTACCGGGTTGAATACGCCAAGTTTCATGGAACAAACATCCTCCTTTTAACCATTGTTGGATGATAGAAACGGATTCAGGATTCCCTGTCAGTATACACGTTTTCCCACAAAAAAGCAAGCCGGCGCCAAAGCGCCGGTTTCAGCGTATGAAAAAAGTCTGGGAGTTGTCAGAGGGGCCGCAGCCCCTCTGACTCTGGTTCGTATCGCCCGGCTTTGCCGGGCGGGCGGGGAGTTTTCGGCCTTGCCGAAAACATTTCCGCCAGTTCCCGGCGGAAAAGATCGCCGCAGGCGAGCTTTTCTGCCGCCCCAGGCCATAGGGCTTATGCCTTTACGGTTTCGCTGCCGGCTGCGGCGGTTCTCTCTGGCTTGGCGACATGGTACTCCGCGCCCTGATTGTAGTACACATGCTCGGGCGGGGTTTCCAGCGTTTCGGGATGCAGAATGCAGTGCTTCATGACCGCAAAAAATTTGGCGTAAACGGCGCCGGCGCACACGCGCTCATCGGCGGTAATGCCAATGGGCAGCTGGCACTTGCGCACCACATTGCCCTTGGCATCCACGGTGTTAAAGCGCTTGGGCACGCCCATGCCGAAAAACAGGCTGGTGTTTCCAAAATTGTAGATGTGGTGGTACACGCGCATCAGGCCGATGGAGGCGTTGTTGGTAATGTACATGCTGGTGTGAAAGGGCAGCCCGTCCAGCAGCGCCTTGGGGCACAGGCCGTAGCGGTCCAGCAGCTTGACCACCCCAACCGCCAGATTGGGCAGAAACGGCACTTTCAGCAGCACGGAGGCCAAACTCAGCACAAAGCCGGAGGTTTCCTCCTTGCGGTTGGCCTCCACCGCGGCCTTGATGCGGGCGGATACATCAAAGATGGTATCCGACGGATCAAAGAAGATCTTGGCGGTATTTTCCTTGATGCTGTCATCCCCGGTTTCCAGCAGCAGGGTAAAGCTTACGGTAAGCTCCTTGCGGTTGTAGAACTGCTTGTTCATCACAAAGCGATTGATTTCGGGTACCTGGGACACCGCGCGCACAAACGCGGCAATCACAATCTCCATAAAGGTGATTTTGGTTCCCTCGCGGCTTTTCTGGGCGATGTAGCGCATCAGGGGATCGTAATCCACATCGTAGTCCAGAAACACCTGTGCGTCGCAGCGCATGGGCATGATGTACGGCGTCATCTGCACAATGGGATCCAGGCCTTTCACTCGCCGTCCTTCCGGGCGAAATCCAAACATGGCGCTCCTTCCTTTCGTTCCGGTAATGGCGTACCCGTGCGTTTGTGTAGAATGATGGCAGAATAATCGATCCAAAAGCAATGAAACCCGCCGGGCAGCTTGCCTTATTTTAGTCCATTAGCACAAGATCCGTCAAGCATAACTGTTTTGAAAAAATGCTTGACAGGCGGGATCGTCTGTATATAATGGTTATATACAGAGTTTACAGAGGTGACGGTGTGAACATACTCATCGATAACAAAAGCGGCGCTCCGATTTATGATCAGATCTATTCCCAGATCAAAAGCCAGATCATCAGCGGAGCGCTCCGGGAAAACGAGATGCTTCCCTCCATCCGTGGGCTGGCCAAGGATTTGCGCATCAGCTTCATTACAACGAAGCGCGCCTACGAGGAGCTGGAAAGAGAAGGCTTTATCTACACCCTGCCATCCAAGGGCTGCTATGTGGCGCCCAAGAACGTCGAGCTGCTACGGGAGGAAAACCTGAAAAGGATCGAGGATCATCTGGATCAGATCGCACAGCTTGCCGTTTCCTGCAATCTAAGCCGGGAAGACATTATGGAAATGGTTCGTTTCAGTTTGGAGGATCGAAAATGAACGCACTTGAAATCAAAAATCTTACGAAATCCTTTGATGGATTTCAGCTGGACCATCTCAACCTTGCCTTGCCCAGCGGCTGCATCATGGGACTGATTGGCGAAAACGGCGCGGGAAAGAGCACCACCATCCGGCTGATTCTGGATATCCTGCACCGCGACAGCGGAACGGTGACCATCCTGGGCAAGGACAATCAGGAAAACATTCACCTGCTCAAGGAGGAAATCGGCGTGGTGATGGACGAGGTGGGCATTCCGGAATGCCTGACCGCCCATCAGGTTGGCAATGTGATGAAGCACACCTTCCAAAACTGGGATTGCGCCGAATACAACCGCCTGCTGGGCAAGCTGTCGCTGCCGGAGGGCAAGCCTTTCAAGGATTTTTCACGCGGCATGAAAATGAAGCTGGGCATTGCCATCGCCATGTCGCACCGGGCAAAGCTGCTCATCCTGGACGAGGCCACCTCGGGGCTGGACCCGGTGGTTCGCGACGAGGTGCTCGAAATGCTCAGCGACTTTACCAGGGATGAAAACCATTCGATCCTGATTTCCTCCCATATTGTAAGCGATCTGGAAAAGCTGTGCGACTACATCGCCTTTTTGCACAGGGGCAAGCTGCTGCTTTGCGAGGAGAAGGATCTGCTGCTGGCCCAGTACGGCATTGTGCATTGCACGGCGGAGCAGCTGGACCGCCTGGACCCCTCCGCCGTTGCCTACCAGCGGCGTTCCCCCTACGGCGTGCAGGCGATTGTGCGCCGTTCCTGCGTACCGCCGGAGGTATCTGTCAGCCCCATCAGCATCGAGGAGCTGTTCATCTTTATGGTCAAGGAGGCGCAATAACATGAAAGGGCTGCTGATCAAGGATTTGTACATGGTCAAAAAGTATTGCAGAAGCTATTTTCTGCTGATGGCGGTTTTCATTGGCGCATCGTTCTTTGCCACCGGCGACAATCTGTTTTTCGTGTTCTACCCCTGCATGATTTCAGGCATGATTCCCGTTACCCTGCTTGGCTACGACGAGCGCAGCGGCTGGGACCGCTACTGCCGCACGCTGCCTGTTTCCAAAGGGCAGATCGTATCGGTCAAGTACCTGATCGGGCTTGGCTTTCAGGTTCTGATCATCCTGCTCGTAGGCACCCTTCAGCTTGTCCGGATCTGCACCGGCGGCCCGATGAACCCCGGGGAATTCCTGCTGCTCATGGCGCTGCTGTTTATCGTGTCCTGCCTGTCCTCCTCCATCTGCCTGCCGTTTATGTTTAAGCTGGGGGTGGAAAAGGGCCGGGTTGCCTACTATGTGATGATCGGCTTTGTGTGCGCCGGCAGCTTTATCGCCTCCGGTATCTTCAGCGCCAGCCTGCGCTCTCCCATGCAGGGTCCCTTCGCCCTGCTCCTGGCCTGCCTTACATCGGCGGCGATCTACGCGCTGTCGTGGTATCTGTCCATTGTGTTTTTGCGCAAAAGAGAAATCTGACCCACAGCTGCCGGATATCCGGGCTTTCCTTGTGAAAAAAGGCTCTGCTGCAATTTGTTTTGCGGCAGAGCCTTTTTTCATTGCTGCTGATGGCAGCCGCAGCTGCGGGCGGCGCATTCCCCGGCATGCGGACAGCCGATGCATTTGCGTCCGTGCTTTTTGGCCTTGTATACAGATCCGCCTGCGGCGGCCAGCACGCCTATCAGCACAAGCAGGGCAATCGCATTAGCCATGGTGCGCCTCCTTTGCGTCCACAGGTGCGTTGGCTTTGCGAATCAGGCCGGCGAGCACCGCCACCATAACCGCAACCGCAATCAATCCGCCCGCAAAGCCCGCGCCAAAGGAGCCGGTGGCGATCAGTGTGCCAACCTGATACACCACAAAGCCAAGGGTAAAGCCCACGCCCAGCTGCAGCGCAATGCCGCCCCACAGCCATTTTCGATCCGCCAGCTCGGAACGCATGGCGCCGATGGCAGCAAAGCAGGGCGGGGTAAAGAGGTTGAACATGAGGTAAGCCAGCGCGGCTGCTTTGGTAATGGCAAACACCGCGGCAACCTCCGCGCCCGCGCCCTCCATCAGGGCCAGTTCTTCGGTGTCGATCAGGTTTTCAAGCCCCACAAAGCACACGGCCAGCGTGCCCACCACGTTTTCCTTGGCAATAAAGCCGGTCAGGGCGGCGGCCGTCAGCTGCCAGCTAAGCACGCCCACCACGGGCACCAGCGCATAGGCGAAGGGATGGGCGATGGTGGCCAGAATGGATGTCTCGGCGGTTTGGGCCACGGTAAGCGACCAGGTAAAGGTTTGCATGATCTGCACAGCCGTGTTGCACAGCAAAATGATGGTGGCGGCCTTTACGATGTAGGCGCGTCCCCGGCTGCACATGGAGATGAAGGCGCGTTTGAGGCTGGGCGCCTTGTACTCGGGCAATTCCATGATAAAGAAGGATTTTCGGTTCTGGTGCCCGGTCAGGCTGTTGATGAGCAGCGCGCCAAAAAAGATGAGCAGGATGCCCACAAAATACATCAGCGTACCCACCCAGGGCGCGCTTTCAAAGAACGCGCCCACAAACAGGGCGATCACGGGCAGCTTGGCGCCGCAGGGCATCCAGGGGGTGAGCATGGCGGCGGCCTTGCGTTCGCGGTCGTCGCGGATGGTGCGGCAGGCCATCACGCCGGGAATGGCGCAGCCCGTGCCGATGACAAAGGGGATAACCGATTTGCCCGAAAGGCCGACCTTTTTAAAAATGGGATCCAGCACCACGGACACGCGCGCCATGTAGCCGCAATCCTCCAGCAGGGCAATCAGGAAATACATCACCATCACCAGCGGCAGAAAGCCCACAACCGCGCCTACGCCGCCAATGATTCCATCCACCAGCAGCGCCTGCAGCAGGGGGTTGGCGTCCTCCAGCAATCCGCCCACCCAGCCCTGAAAGCTTTCAATTCCGGCCACAAGCGCATCCGCGATCCACGGCCCGAGGCTGGATTGGGAAATGGTAAACACCAGAAACATCACCACGGCAAAAATCAGAATGCCAAGCACGGGATTGGTGATGATATCATCCACCCTGTCCTGCATGTTTCTGTCGCGGGTAAGCACGCTTCGCGTTTCCACCCTGGATACAATGTCGTTAACAAACCGGAAACGCCTGCGATCCGCGGCGGCAACGGCGGCCCGGTCCGTAAGGTCGCTCTCCTGCTGCACGTAGGGCGCCTTTTGCGCCTTGCCCGCCTGCGCGGCCGCGGCGGCCATTACCTTGTCCAGCCCGTTGTGGCCGTTGGCGGTGGATACCGTTTCCACCACGGGGCAGCCCAGCTGCCGGGACAGGGCGGCCACGTCGATGCGGGTTTTCTTTTTGGCGTTTACGTCGGCCTTGTTCAGGGCCACCACCACCGGAATGCCCAGCTCCAAAAGCTGCGTGGTAAAGAACAGGCTGCGGCTGAGGTTGGTGGCATCAACGATGTTTACGATCACATCCGGCTTTTCGTTTTTGACATAGTCGCTGGTAATGCTCTCCTCCGATGTAAAGGGAGACATGGAGTAAGCGCCGGGCAGGTCGACCGCGATCAGCTCCTCGGGACCCGTGTAGAAGCTTTTTTTAATGGGGTGTTCCTTTTTGTCCACCGTAACGCCCGCCCAGTTGCCAACGCGCTCGTTGCGCCCCGTCAGCGCATTGTACATGGTGGTTTTTCCGCTGTTGGGGTTTCCAGTTAACGCAATTCTCATGTTCGTTCCTCCCGGCCCTGAATGCTTCCCCGTTGAATGATGTTTCATCTTATAGTTAATCAAGACTAACTCATGTGTCAAAAAAAACGCAGCAGCCCCTTCTGCGTCACACGAAACCTTACGGGGAGTTGTCAGAGGGGCCGCAGCCCCTTTGACTTTGGTTCGTATCGCCCGGCTTTGTCGGGCGGGCGGGGCGTTTTCGGCTTTGCCGAAAACATTTCCGCCAGTTCCTGGCAGAAAAGATCGCCGCAGGCGAGCTTTTTTGACATGTTGGCGCAGCAGCCCCCTGCTGCGTTTTTAGGATGCGTCAATGAACAATAATGGCCTGCGCCAGCTGGGCGTCAATATTGTAGCGCGCATCCTTGACGGCGATTACGCAGCCTCGCTTCATGCGGGAGACCACCGTTATGGGTTCGCCGCTGTAACAGCCCAGCGAAAACAGGAACGCATCCATCTGCTCGTCATCCGTTACGACGCTTTGAATGATATACTCCCTGCCCTCCTGCGCATTCATGAGATTCATTGCCGTCACCGTCCTCCAACAAATTAGTTAACCTTAACTAACCACGGATACTATATCACCGCCGCCGTGGTTTGTCAACCCTGTCTGTTCCGTTTTATGCAGAAAAAAGATCAGGCATTCCCTCGTCTGGGGGGAATGCCTCAGAGCGTCGAAAAAGCTCGCCTGCGGCGAGCTTTTTCGACG